>CAYZAH010000113.1:0-9214 GCA_964475805.1 uncultured Pirellulales bacterium
GCAAGACCATTGGCGTCACTGGGCCAACCGGTGGCGGTAAAACACTGCTCGTTTCATTAGTGGCTCGGTTGATGGATCCCACCGAGGGAACGATATTCATCGACGGCCATGACCTCAAGACTATCCCGCTTGACGTGTTGCGAAGTCATATCGGCTTTGCTGCGCAGGAGCCGATCCTGTTTTCACGGACGTTGGAGCACAACATCGGCTTTGGCGTGGACGAGCCTGATGAAGGTCTCATCGACTGGGCGGCGGACGTTGCCCATTTGAAAAAAGACGTTGAGACGTTTCCCAATCGATTCGAGACTCTGATCGGCGAACGCGGTGTTACGCTTTCCGGCGGTCAGCGTCAGCGGACTTCCATTGGTCGGGCCGTCGCGCGCCATCCGGAAATACTCATACTCGATGACGTGCTCTCAGCGGTGGACACACAAACCGAAGCGGCCATCATGGAAAAGCTCCAGCCGGTTATGAAGGAACGCACCACGCTTCTTGTCAGCCACCGCGTATCGGCGCTGCGATATACCGATGAGATCGTGGTGATCGAGGAAGGCCGAATAACCCAACGTGGCACGCACGAGGAGCTGATTGCCCGGCCCGGCTATTACCGCGAGTTGAACACGATGCAGCAGATGGAAGAAAAGCTGGAGGCTGGTTCATGACGAAAGATGCAGAATCGCCTCACAAATCGAGGCTGGCCCGGCGCCTTCTTCGTTACTCGCTGCCTTACTGGCGCTGGATGTTGCTTTCGCTAATCCTGATTCTCATCCTCTCGGGCCTGATCAACTATTTGCCCGTGCTCATCAAACGGATCACGGATTCCTGCCTGCTCAACCGTAACGTAGCCGCCGACGACCGAATAAGAAAGCTGGCGTATCTGAGTTGGGTGTACTTAGTGCTTGCCCTCGTGGGACACTCGATCCGTTACGTGCAAGGATTACTGACCGCTTGGCTTGGGCAGCGCATCGTTTACGACGTCCGCATCGATCTGTTCAAGAAGGTCACGCGGTTGCACCAGGCTTACTTTGACCGCACGGCCGTCGGGGCGCTGCTGACTCGTGTGACGACCGATATCGATCGTGTGCAAATGTTTGTAACCGACGGCGTCGTGGGCACGGTTGCCGACGTCTTTATGCTCGCCAGCATCATGGTCTACATGGTGCTGATTAACGTGCAGGTGGCCCTGGCCCTGTTTGCTGCTTTGCCGTTGATCTTCGGGGCTCTCTTTCTCATCAATGGCAGACTCCGCAACGCCAACCGGATGATTCGCAAGCGTCAGGCCTCCCTGAACGCCTTGCTCCAGGAAGACCTGGTGGGGATGACCACGATACAGTTGTTCAATCGTGAAGCGGCCGCTCAAACCGAATTCATGGAACGCAACGCCAACCTGCGCGCCGCCTACTTCGAGGAGGTTCGCTGGTTCAGCCTGTACTTTCCGGTTATCGAAGCCGGCCAAGCCGCCGCCTTCCTGCTGATTCTTGGCACCGGCGGCGTTCTGCTGCTCCGTCACAGCGGGTTCATTTCACTCGGGGTGCTGATCGCGTTCCTGACCTACGTCCGCAATTTCTTCCGGCCACTCGGCTCCCTCTCCGATAAGGCCGGCATGTTCCAGACGGCAATGGCCGCGGCCGAGCGTATCTTCGCTCTGATCGATACGCCCGAGGAGATCACGGACCCAGACGAGCCACTGGCGACTGAAAGAATCGATGGAACGATTGAATTTGACCACGTCTGGTTTGCCTATGAGGATGAAAACTGGGTATTGAAAGACCTCAATTTTCGCATCCAGCCGGGCGAGGTGATTGCCGTCGTTGGAGCTACCGGCGCCGGCAAGAGCACGATCATCAATCTGATAGGGCGGTTCTATGACGTACAGCAAGGTTCCGTCCGGATAGACGGTCACGACGTACGAGCCTTCCGCAAAACCGATTTGCGTCAGCGCCTCGGCTATGTTCTCCAAGATCCATTCTTATTTACCGCAACAGTGGCGGATAATATCTCCTTACTCAATTCTAACCTGAGCCGCGATGATCTGATCGACGCTGCCAAGACGGTCAACGCCCACGGATTTGTCAGTGAAATGCCGGATGGGTACGACACCATGCTGAATGAACGTGGTGAAGGACTTTCGCTCGGGCAAAAGCAATTGCTGTCCATGGCCCGTACGCTCGCTCAGAATCCCAGGTTGCTGTTCGTGATGGATGAGGCGACCGCCAACGTGGATTCGGCCACGGAAATGCTCATCCAGGATGCACTGAGCAAGCTAATGAATGAGCGCACAAGCATTGTAATTGCTCACCGCCTCTCCACCATCCGGCACGCGGATCGCATCTTAGTTATGCGCCACGGTGAGTTGATAGACTCGGGCACACACGACGAACTCATGAAACGTGAAGGTTATTATCGTCAGCTCTATGAGTTACTCCGACGCCGGCCGGACTGACAAGGCTTGCTCAGAGCTTTCGTTGGAAACGGAAACGACACTCATCCTCCGCACACAAGTAGTTGTACTCATTCACCCGACAACGTCCTATAATATTGTGCTCGCTGTGAAAAACTCCGTGCAAGGCGACACAACGTTATTTTTGAAAAATTTGCACCTTTACAGTGGAAAAAGAGGAGAATAATATTCAATTGATTGGTTCTGTGTGAAGAAGCTTGATTGCCGCGGCATGGCCCGCCGCGGCCTGCATGGGCGGGCATAATGGATAGAAATCCGGATATCGTGCAGACCGATGTTGTCCCCAAGAGTACGATCCTCAACGACATGATTGCCAAGAAGTGTTGTCAGGCGTACGACGCATATTGTGGTGGAGGTGAATCCTGTCAAATGCTGAACATGCGTCAAGAGAGTGATATTTATTCGAGTGACAATAATCCCCCGCCGAACAATCCGGCACCTAAAAACTCAGTGAAGAACCCGATCACGGAAGAATCCGGCGCGTTCTCGAATCACATGGCTCGCGTCGAATGGCTTGCTTCATTAGGAACGTTGAGCGCATCGGTGGCTCACGAGCTGATGCAACCGCTGACCGTCATCCGCTTATCGCTCGATGATGCATTAGATGAGCTGCAAGCAATAGGTTTTTCCTCGAAGACCACGATAAGAGGACTTGAAGACGCCCTGGCTCAAGTCCCGAACCTCACGTCAATTATTGAGAGATTCCGAAATCTCGCGAGGGACGTTCCTCAAGAGGCGGGTGCAATTGATGTGAAGAATATTGTCGAGAGAATCGTGAACGTGTTGCGCAAAAGCGCCCAACTAACGGGAATTGAGTTACACGTGAGAGAAATGGACGGGTTGCCGCCCATACACATAAGCGAAAGGGAGATGGAACAACTCTTGTTTGCCCTTGTTGAAAACGCCATTCAAGCGGCTGAGGGCAAGAAGGACAGACGACTTACCATCAACGGGGCTGCAAACAATCACACTGTTGAGCTTCGTTTTTCTGATGATTGTGGCGGGATCGCACCGGAACATCTCGACAGGATATTTGAGCCGTTCTTCACAACGAAGCCTATGGGCCGGGCGACGGGCCTGGGGCTCTGGATCGTGCAAAGGATTGTCGCTCGGGCCAGCGGCACAATCCGTGTCGAGAGCGAATTTGGCGAAGGTTCTACCTTTCTTGTCAATCTGCCATACGGGAGAGATGCCTTCTTTGCCTAAAATTATAGGACGTAATATATCTGCTTGCTTCTGAGGGATTTGCCTATTGAAATTAGGAAATTTTCTGTTTCTTCGAGACGCGTCTGGCTGGTATAATGTCGCTTCCTGAGAGCAATGCGAAGCAAATCGCGAATAAAGGTGAGCTTCTGATACTGTGTCGTCTGTTCTGCGGAAGAGAGCGGGAAAGAATACGAGAGTGAACAGACTATGGCCGATGCCATGAGACAACATGTTTTCATCCTTGACGACGAGCCTCAAGTAGGCGAAGTCATCCGGAGAATTCTTGAAGGCGCCGGTGTCAAGGTGAGTTGTTTCTGCGAACCGGCCGTGTGCCTGGCCGCGTTGCGACCTCAAACCTGCCATCTGCTGATCACGGATCTGAGAATGCCTGAAATGGACGGCATGGAAGTCCTGGCGAAGGTAAAACGTATCGCTCCATGGATACCCGTTCTCATGGTGAGTGCCTACGGTGACGTCCAGACGGCGGTGAAAGCCGTAAAGGAAGGCGCCACCGATTTCATCGAAAAGCCCCTGGAAAAGGGGAATCTGATTCACAAGGTCTACTCGACGCTCCAAGAGATCGCCTTTCCCGATAGTTCTCTGGGCAAGCCGTTGAGTTCAGCGGAGATGAGCGTGTTATCGCTGGTTCTTGACGGCAAAAGCAGCAAGGAGATCGCTAGGCTGCTCCACCGCTCCACACGGACCATCGAGTGGCATCGAAGTCACTTGATGCAAAAGCTCAATGCGGAGAACATGCTCGACCTTGCCAAACGGGCCACAGCGCTCGGGCTGATTGACGTAGCGGCCAAAACGGAACTGTTCGGAGCAACCGAGACTTTGGAAACCGCCTGCGCCGGTGATGGCGACAGACTGTTCTGAACTTACGCTGATTGACACGATGGTGAGCTAAGCACCCGACTCCAGCCACCGCGGCTGTAGCGTGAACTTCATGTCCAACATGCCCCTTTTAGGTTCACGGCGGCCGGTGTCGAACGGATCGCCGGTATCGGCCATCCATTTCTTCAATCGCGTTTCCATTTCCCTCCGGACGGCAACATATTTCGGGTTGTCCGCGAGATTGTTCCGTTCGTACGGGTCCTTTTGACGATCGAACAGCACAGGATCGTGCTCTTCTGGATTGTGCCAGCGGGCGTAGACCCATCGGCCGGTGCGCACGCCTCGCCAGCAGCCGACCCACCTCTTGCGATTTGGCCAGCCAGTTCCCATGTTCATCAGATAGATTGAATCCGTCGGCTGCGGGCCGTTTCTTCCCACGACCGCGTCAGCGAAGCTGTGACCTTGCACACCATCAGGGATCTCGATACCGGACAGGGCCAGCAACGTGGGCATGACATCCACACTGCTGAACAGAAGCGGCGTGCGCCGTCCAGCTTTCACTCTTCGCGGGTAGCGGAGGATAAAAGGAATGTGTATGGCCTCTTCGTATGGCGTGGCTTTCGACGCTCGCTTGGTGGGATGCATCCATTTGTCCCTCGGTTTACCGTAGCCGTGGCTGCTCAAGTGATCGCCATGATCTGAAGAGAAACATACAATCGTATCCTCGGCGATTCCGAGCCGATCGAGGGTTTCCATCAGCCGGCCCATCTGTACGTCCAACGAAGCGACGTTGCCGTAGTACTGGGCTATTTCCCGCCGAGCGAACTCGGCCATCTGCCGTGGAACATTCGGGGGCAGGTCCACTTTAGCCGGATCATAAACGTTGAATTCGGGTGGATACTTATCATAAGGCCAATGCGGCGGCTCCCAGCTCATAACGATGGCGAAGGGGGCATCCGAACAGTTCTTGACGTGATCCTCCACGAGCTTGATCGCTCGATCTGTTTCACCTTCCGGAACAAACTTGTCAACTCTGATCGGACCCTTTTCGTTCTCGTAATGATCGGCTCCATAGTGTTGATCGAGGCAGTTGAAGGAGAACATGTAATCGAAGCCGTGACGTTTCTCTTTTGTATACGGACCATGGCCCAGATGCCACTTGCCTACGTAGGCGGTGAAGTACCCCGCGGCTTTCAGGGCTTGGGGCAGAGTGACCTGGTTATCCCATAGCACGTATTCATTGTCCGGCACCCCGTTCGCAAATCCATACTTGCCTGTCATGATCTGTGCCCGATAGGGTGAGCACAGAGGGTTGCTCGAGAAGGCATTATCAAAAACCAGCCCTTGCGTCGCGAGGCGGTCGAAGTTGGGCGTGCGGACGATTCGATTGCCACTCGAACCCAGGGCGCTGTAGCGAAGCTGATCGGCAAAGACAAAAAGGATGTTTGGCCGCTTTGCGTCCGCTCCAACGCGTGAAGATGAGCCTTTCGATTGCTGGGCAAGTCCGCCCAGGAGTAAGCCTGCCGATACCCCGCCTATCTTACCAAAAAAGCCTCTGCGGTTGACGTCTTCTTCTCTGCTCATGATCACTCCTCATCAGTGTTCGCACCAGATGGAACCCGTTCGATAGCGTGAACGCCAAGCATGTGCTCGGAACGGTATTGTCATCGATCTGAGCTTGTTCTGCAACAAAAAACGGGGTGACGTCCCCGGAAGGAGACGTCTCTCCCCCGGTTTGTGGCTCTGCTCTGTTGACAGTGGGACCGACAATCCTCGGTGGGGGGCTGGCGAGATCGGCGGTACGCTGTATCTCAACGGATCGTCGGACCATGTAGGATTCAATCCCGCGGATTGCGGCCAAATGACAGTTTGGTATAATTATCCAAATGACCAGAATAAATCCAGTTTCCAAGCCACGGATTCTTATCGCCGATGACCAGGCGGATGTGCTCAAGGCCCTTCGTTTGCTGCTGAGGCCCGAGGGATATGAAATAGCGAGCGCCTCATCCGTCGAAGAGATCATCGATGCGGCCACGAACAACGATTTCGACGTCGTGCTCATGGACCTGAATTATGTACGCGGCGAGACGTCGGGCAAGCAGGGCCTGGACCTGCTTGAGAGGATTCGTCAAGTCGACGAGTCCTTGCCGCTGGTCGTGATGACCGCCTGGAGCAGCATCGAGCTGGCCGTCGAGGCGATGCGCCGGGGTGCGCGTGATTTCGTCCAGAAACCCTGGAAGAACGAGCGATTGCTGTCCGTCCTACAAACGCAAGTTGAGTTGGGTCGTGCTCTTCGTCAGGGCAAGAAGCTGTCACAGGAAATCGACTATCTCAAGAGCGAAGGCCAGAGGATACTGATCGCTGAATCACCTGCGATGCGGCCTGTGCTGGAAACCATCGCTAAAGTAGGACCCTCCGACGCTAATGTCTTGATTACCGGCGAGAACGGCAGCGGTAAAGGTGTCGTAGCCCAGGCTCTGCATGCGGCCTCGCTCCGTAGAGACAAATCCCTGGTGACGGTGAATGCCGCCAGTGTGCCGGAAGCCGTCTTCGAAAGCGAACTATTTGGTCACATCGCCGGGGCTTTCACGGATGCCAAGGCCGATCGCATGGGCCGATTTGAATTAGCCCACGAGGGCACGTTGTTCCTGGATGAAATCGCCGCGGTCCCCGTCAATCTGCAATCGAAGCTCTTGCGTGTTCTGGAGAACGGCGAGTTCGAACCCGTCGGCTCGTCCAGGACCCGTCGTGCAAGCGTCCGTATTCTCTCGGCCACCAACGCGGATCTCGATCAGGAGGTCGCGGATGGACAATTTCGCCAGGATTTGCTGTATCGTCTCAATACGGTACGAATTCACGTACCTCCGTTGCGAAAACGGCCGGAGGACATCCCTCTACTGGCGACTCACTTTTTGCAGGGATACGTCACCAAATATCGAAAGGTGATTACCGGCTTCAACGAAGCGGCTCTGAAGGCGCTTCTGCAATATGCCTGGCCGGGCAACGTGCGACAATTGGATCACGCCATTGAGCGTGCCGTTTTGATGGCACAAAGCCGACTGTTGGGGCCGGCCGATCTGGGCTTACAGCGGAGCGAGACGGCCGTTCCGCAATTTGAGAACATGACGTTGGATCAAATTGAAAGTTGGGCTGTCCGTAGAGCGTTTGACCGGTATGATGGTGACATCAGCAGGGCGGCACAAGCACTCGGCCTGAGCCGGGCGGCAATGTACCGCCGGCTTGAAAAGCATCAAATCGAATAGGATGAGATTTGAACGGAAGATCACAGTTCTTTCCCTGATGGGCGGTCTGGCCGGGGTTCTACTAGCGCTTGCCCTGTTGTGGACGGCGTCCTTTGAGCCCTCCACCCAACTGATCTTGACGTTTCTGATCCTCGCACTCTGGATCGGATTTGCCCTGAGCGTGAGGAACAAGGTGGCTTTTCCTCTGCGCACGATCTTGAATATCCTCGGCGCCTTGCGCGAGGGGGACTATTCCATGCGTCTTCGAGGCGCCCGCCGGGACGACGCAATGGGCGAGTTAGCCTGGGAGGTCAATCGGTTGGTCCAGTTCCTCCAAGCACAAAGGTTCGACGTTCTCGAATCGACGAGTCTTTTACAGAAAATCCTGGCCGAGATTGATGTAGCCCTTTTTGGATTTGATTCCGGCAACATATTGCAGTGGGTCAATGATAGCGGCCGGGAACTGCTTAAATCGGACAGCACAAAAGATATCAATCTTCCCGCCGCGAAGTTCGGACTCGATGCGTGTCTGAAGGGGCCGACGCCGCGTATCGTTGACCTTTCTCTTCCGGGGGCGGTGGGGCGATGGGAGTTACGTCGCGCAACCTATCGCGAAAAAGGTCTGTCGCATGAGTTGGTTTTTCTATCCGATATGACCCGGACGCTGCACGAGGAGGAACGCCAGGCGTGGCGACGTCTGATCCAAATCCTACGCCACGAGATCAACAACAGCCTGACTCCTATTCAGTCCGTGGCCCAGAGTCTTCAAACGTATCTCAAGCAGGAATCCCGCTCCGAAGGCTGGGAAGATGACGTACGCGAGGGTCTGGAGATCATTGCCGAACGCTCCGAGGTCCTGGGAGGTTTCATCGCCTCGTATTCGAGGCTGACGCGCCTCCCCGAGCCGACGTTCGCTCAAATGAAGGTCGAGACGTGGATAGGGCACGTAGCCGGTCTGGAAACGCGGTTGCCCGTAGACGTTACGGGTGGTCCGGAATTGATGATTCAGGCCGACCGCAGCCAACTCGACCAACTCTTGATCAATATCGTATCGAACGCCGTGGAGGCCAGCCTGGAGGCCAAACGGCAGGGGGACCGGCACGTGGTGATCACCTGGCGGGTTATCGGCTCGTTTCTTGAGGTCTGGGTCGATGACGACGGACCGGGCCTGGATACCGACACGGACCCTTTTGTACCGTTCTTCACGACGAAATCCCAAGGTTCCGGCATCGGCCTTGCCCTGAGCCGTCAGATTGCCGAGGCTCACGGGGGTTACTTGGAGCTGCTCAACCGCCTGTCCGAGCCGGGTTGCCGGGCTTTGTTGAAGCTGCCCATCCAGCCCCGGACGGAACGCAATTCCTGACGGGATAATTCTGTAACAATCTGTTCGATATCGGGCGCACTTTTTGCGAAACCGGACACATGAGTCGATCAGAACCGGGTCTGAACCCCGAAAACATGCCATTAG
>CAYZAH010000114.1:0-3965 GCA_964475805.1 uncultured Pirellulales bacterium
CGAGGCGACGGGCGATTCGGCGAGGATTGTGGCGACTGACATCAGCCCCCGCCGCTTAGAGAGAGCCAAGGAGAACATTGACCGCCTTGGCATCAAGAGTGTTGAGGTTGTTGGCTATGAGGAGCTTGGCGATTCTAAGTTCGATTGTGTCCTGCTGGACGTCCCGTGCTCGAACACGGGCGTTCTGGCCAAGCGCGTCGAGGCCCGCTATCGCGTTTCCCTGGAGAGTATCCAAGTGCTCACCAAAATACAACGCAAGTTGCTTGATGACGCCACGGCGAGACTCAAGCCGGACGGGAGGATTTGCTATAGCACGTGCAGCGTTCAGAAGTGCGAGAATGGTGACCTTGTGAGAGAGTTCCTCGATAGCCATCCCGCCTTCGAGCTTGAGTGTGAGGAGCTGGTTCTGCCGTCAGCGGAGCATTTCGATCACGACGGGGGCTACACGGCTATCCTTGTCAGACGATGAAGTCAGGCGGTGGAAGTAAAACGAAAAAAACATACCCTTTGTTTCCCCAACCTGTTATAGTTGAGCTTCGATGAGTCAGTTGTTGGAACAAGTCAATGGTCCCGATGACGTGAAAGAGTTGTCAGGCCCGGAGCGAAAAGCCCTTGCGGAGGAGATACGCCAGTTCATTCTCGATACAGTCAGTCAGACCGGCGGCCATCTGGCAAGCAATCTCGGCGTCGTCGAGCTGACGCTGGCGCTGCACAGCGTCTTCGATTTCCGCAAGGACAAGCTGCTCTGGGACGTCGGGCATCAATGCTATGCGCACAAGATCCTCACCGGGCGAAAAGAGAGGTTCAAGGGCCTCCGTCGCCCCGATGGGCTCAGCGGTTTTCCCAATCCCGCCGAAAGCGAATACGATCAGTTCGCCGTCGGGCATGCGGGTACGTCGATCGCCACGGCCATCGGAATGGCCCTGGGCGAGCAGATCAAAACGGGACTCGCGACTCACAACTCGGAGCACGGGCCGCGAGAGGCGAGCGACGAGACAGAAGAGAGCTGCAAGATTGTGGCGGTGATCGGCGACGCGAGCATCGTCAACGGCACGTCCTTCGAGGCCCTCAACAATCTCGGCTTAGTCAAGAGGCAATTGCTGATCGTGCTCAACGACAACTCGATGGCCATCGACGCCACGGTCGGAGCGGTGGCGAAATACTTCTCCAAGGTCCGCCTCAGCCATACCTACGAAGGTTTGCGCAAGACGACCAGCAACATCCTTGAGCACATGCCCATTTTCGGCAAGAGCGCGGACGAGACCCTCGAGAGGATCAAGAAAAGCATCCGAATGGTTCTGCCCGCCAGCCAGATGTTCGAGAGCATGAATATCCCGTATTTCGGCCCCGTTGACGGCCATGACGTCGGATCGCTGGTCCGGCTGTTCGAGGAACTGGCGGAACTGAACCACCCGGCCATTCTCCACGTCTACACGAAGAAGGGCAAGGGATTCGAGCCGGCGGACCAGGGACCTGCGGAATTTCATTCGACCGGACCGTTCAAGATCAACGGCGATACCGTCGAGACGACCGCAGCGCCGAGCCGGCGAAGTTTCACTCTTTCATTCGGCGACCATTTGACGAAACTGGCTGAAAAGGATGAGAGCATCGTCGCCATTACCTCCGCCATGTGCGACGGCACGGGACTGGTCGAGTTTCGCGAAAAATTTCCCGGCCGGTTCTACGACGTCGGTATTGCTGAGAGCACCGCGGTAGACGTCGCCGCCGGCCTCGCCAAAGACGGCCTCAAGCCCGTGGTCTGCATTTACTCCACCTTCCTCCAGCGCAGCTTCGACCAGATCTTCCAGGAAGTGGCTCTGCAGAACCTCCCGGTCGTTTTTTGCATCGACCGGGCCGGCTTCGTCGGCTCGGACGGGCCTACGCATCACGGACTGATGGACGTCGGTTTTCTGAGGATGATGCCGAATATGGTGCTGACCGCTCCGGCTAACGACGTCGAGATGGAACTGGCGTTGGAGTTCGCTCTGAGCGAAAACGCGCCCGTGGTCATCAGGTATCCGAAAGACCTCGTTCCGCCCGAGGAATACGTACGGGCGGCCTGCAGTGAACCGTTCACGCTCGGAAAAAGCGTGACCGTGAGAAAGGCGAGGCGCTCTGCCGTCACGATCGCCGCCTACGGGAGCATCTTAACGGAGGCGTTGGAGGCGGCTTCGATTTTGTCCAAAGACAAGATCGGTGCGGACGTCATCGACGGGCGGTTCGCCGCTCCCGTAGATGAAAAGATCGTGTCGCTCATGAAGAAGGGAAAGCGCGTCGTGACGGTCGAAGACCACGCCATCGCCTGTGGATTCGGCTCGGCCATACTCGAAGCGGCTGCCGTGGAAGGTTGTTCGTTGAAGAATGTACGCGTGCTCGGTGCGCCGAGGAGATTTATCGGGCACAACTCTCGCCACGTGCAATTGGCGGAAGCGGGTGTGAGTGCCGATAACATAGCTGAGACGGTCAGGAAGATGGTAAAGGCGTGAATTCCGGGGCCAGATATGAAAGCTCCGCCAAGACTGGTGATTTTCGGCGACCAGGAGAAAGAGGGTGTCAGCGAGGCCATCGACGAGTTCGTCGGCTTTGTGAAGGACAAGGCTGAGATCGTGGCCAGCTACGGCATTGAGGATTTGAGAGACGCCGAGGCGCCCGGCTGGCCGCCCGCGA
This sequence comes from uncultured Pirellulales bacterium, assembly GCA_964475805.1. GTDB lineage: Bacteria > Planctomycetota > Phycisphaerae > Sedimentisphaerales > Anaerobacaceae > JAFGTG01. Next base: position 2,668 of record CAYZAH010000114.1, read on the forward strand.
GAGTGGACGGCTTGAAACAATGTGATTTCGCCATTGTGTTCGGCGGGGATGGGAGCATTATCTCGACGGCTCGGAGAGTTTGCGAGGCTTCCGTGCCGGTGGTCGGGGTGAACGTTGGCAAGCTCGGATTCTTAGCCGAGTTCAGCGTCGACGAGCTCAAGGATTTTTTTCCGCGTCTGGCCGAGGGTGACGTCTCCACGGACAGGCGCATGATGCTCGGTTGCAGGGTTTTCGGCGGTAGCGAAGCAACAGATCAGGCCGACAAATTCCGTTCTGCGGCGATCAACGACATCTTCATCACGGCGGGACCTCCTTTCAGGACGATTGAGCTTAAGATTTTAGTGGACGGCCAGCCGTTGGCCGGGTGCATCGGAGACGGGCTGATTATCTCGACGCCGACAGGCTCGACGGCCTATAATCTCTCGGCGGGAGGGCCTATTGTTTCACCGAAGATGGACGCCGTGGTTATTACGCCGATCTGTCCTCATTCCTTGAGCTTTCGCCCGATTGTGATCGGCGCCGAGAGCACCATAGAAGTCGTGGGCGTACGGGTCAACGAGGGCACGACGGTCTCCATCGACGGCCAGGTTTCGCTGAGGCTGTCAATCGGCGATATGCTGAGGGTTCAGAGGCAGGCTTGCGATTTTCTGACGGTCAGCAACCCGCTTCGCAGCCGATGGGATACTTTAGCCACTAAACTTCGCTGGGCCGAAAAGCCGAAATACAACGAGTACCCGGACACATAGTCGAACAATGTAAGGTATCTCGTGTTATGAAGGCTTGGTTATTCATTTTCACGGCGGCGCTGGTCGCTGTAATCTCTTCTCCGGTGAGCTTGTCGACGGAAAATCCCTCGCTTAGAAATCCTGCCGGCTATGGTACGATACCGCCGAGCAGCTATCGCAGCGGCTTGGTGAACAGTCCCAATCCAATCGACACGACGGGGAATCTCGTGGTGACCGGCAACGTGCGGCGCGGTATGTCCTTTCGCGGCGCGGTTCCCTATCGGTCCACAACGAGTTTCAGCGGGCCTCTCGGCTCGTCGGCGTTGAATTCTTTCTTGAGAGACACGGCCGGGCCGGAGGATTTCGGACAGCGCGCCGACAAATATCGCGTCCAGCCGTTCTACTCGCCTACTCAGACGGTCTCGACGATCATGCCCGGCCGATCCGAGGTCTTCTACCCGATGGGCCGGATCGACGATCGCGTGAGCGGAGCCGCTTCGGTTGGCAACGGCTTGCTGAGCCTGGAATCTCCGCCGCCGGCCCGGATGTCACTTAGTCCGGAGGACGCTGGTG
>CAYZAH010000114.1:4065-6251 GCA_964475805.1 uncultured Pirellulales bacterium
GCCGGAAAGTCACAGACAAGAAAAGGTCTCATTCAACGCCCGGATGAGAAGGGGAGCATCGAGAACCTGAAATCGAATCTCGACGTGGCTAAGCCCGGTGGTTCTGAGGACGTGGGGCGTCCTTCTTCGATACCTTCCGGAGAAGCGGATCTGCAACGGGCGAGTTCAACAACCACGGCGACACATCAGGAAGATTCTTCGACGCGACCTTACGATCAGGACCGCCGTGAGATTCTCGATCAGATTCGCAAACAGCTCGATGCACTGACAAAGACAGTTGAAGCCGGTTTACAGGAAGATACATCCGGGGTTGAAACGCCCAAGACCGATACTCTACCTCAAGCGGGCCTCTCGCCGTCAGAAGACGCGACGGCGTTGAGCAAGTCGCTGCGTTCTTATCAATCTCCACCGGTTGACTTTCGTCTAAGCCCCGCTGATGGGAACCAAGTGGGCACTCCGCTCGAATCCCCGGAGGGAGCCGGCCAGATTGGCATCTTGAGCACGGTTTCTTCTCCGGGTGATTTGCGACAGCGCGGGGCGCCCGATTCAACAACGGTTACCGAGAGAGCAAAAGGAGCTTCCGAGAATCTGGTGTCTTTTTCACAGGCCAGATTCGATAAGCATATTTCGGATGCGCGGGAGCACCTTAAAGCAGGGCGGTACTATCAGGCGGCGGACAGTTTCGCCCTGGGGTCCGTTTATCGGCCGGACAACATCGAGGTCCTCGCGGGCAGAGCTCATGCGTTGTTTGCCGCAGGTGAGTACATGAGCAGCGCTTTGTTTTTGGCCAGGGCGCTAACGATCCATCCCGAATATGTTCAACAGAAGGTTGATCTTGCAAGTATGCTGGGTGGCGCGGACAAGCTCACCGAGAGGATCACCGACGTCGAGCAATGGGTAGCCAGGAGCAACTCGGCCCAGTTGCAGTTTCTGCTGAGCTACCTGTATTTTCGCACGGGTCGGCTCGATCAGGCCAAGCAAGCCATCGCAAAGGCTTATGAAAAGATGCCGGACTCTCCGGCCGTGCAGGTTATGAGAGCGGCCATCGACCAGGCGGAATCGAAGTGAGCTAAAGTGTTTCGGCGCTGCTTTCAACTTTAGGCACTTACTTCGCGATGTTCTCTTCGAGCTGAGCGAGCACGATCTTAGCTTTGGAGACCTTGTTGCCAACGGGGCTTTGCCAGCGAAGCTCCGCGTTTCTCTTTGTCATCTCTTCGATTTTTCTGCAAGCTAACAGAACGGTGGCGTGATTCTTGTTGCCCATCACCCGGCCGATCTCCGAGGACGACATCTTCGTATGCTTTCGGGTCAGGTACATGCTGAAGTGCCGGGCCAGCGCGACGGTTCGGTTCTTCTTCGAGGAGTGCAGCGTGGCGGGCGTGATCCCGAAGTAGCCGGCGACCGCAGCCTCGATATCCGACACATGCACAATCGGATCGCACCGCTCCAGGTGCTCGGCCAGGATCGCGTTGGCGGTGGATATGGTAATCTTCTCGTTCTTCAACGCGGAAAACGCAATGAGCTTTAGCAGAGCACCTTCCAGCTCTCGCACGTTGGTATGCAGATTCTCGGCGACGTGCCGGATGACGCTGTCGGAAATTTGGCTTTTCAGTTTTATGTTGTTACTCTTCAGGTATTGTTCACAAATCCGGCAGCGGGTATCGAGATCGGGATTGCTCATCTTGGCCACCATTCCCGAGACAAACCGGTTCACCAGTTTCTCGGAGAGCTGGCTGATCGTCTTGGGATGAGCGTCCGAGGCGAGGACGACCTGCCTGCCCGCCAGGCTGATCGTGTTGAAGGTGTGCAGAAATTCCTCCTGCATAGAAGATTTGCTGGCCAAGAAGTGAATGTCGTCGATCGCAAGCAAGTCCGTTTGTCGCATTCGGCGGCGAAAAGCCTCCAGCTTTTTTGTCTTCAAGGCCAGCACGAACTGATTGGCGAAATCCTCCGCTGAGAGATACAGCCAATGAGTTTGGGGCCGCTTCTGCCACACTGCGTTGCATATCCCTTGCAGCAGATGTGTTTTACCGACCCCGTGCCCTCCATGGACGAACAGCGGATTAAAAGTGCTTTGTTGCTCATCAACGATTACCTTAGCGGCGTTATAGGCCAGCTCGTTCGACGAGCCGACGACAAAGGTATCCAGAGTATATCTAAGCCCTTTGTTCCGGCGCGCCCTGCCT
>CAYZAH010000114.1:6351-9197 GCA_964475805.1 uncultured Pirellulales bacterium
TTTTTGCCCTCGCGAGGCGTGATCCACGCGCGACAATTTCATCATCCGTGACCATGCCCTGCATTGATTGACTCCTTTCCCGATAGTGGATGGCTTGATGGGTATCCTCGTGACTCCATCGACGCATTCATCCGTCCACATATCAAGTACCGATGCCCAAGTATGCGGCATCGTGCAGAGAGAATCAATCGTCTTGAGCAGAATTTCTTTTCCACTTGGTGGAGGTGGCTGTCGTCGTTGACTTTGCGCGCGAAAAAAAATAGTTCTTCACAGGTTGTACACAAGGCAAGTCCGCTTTGTGGAAAACGTGTGAATTGTTTTCGCCGTCGAATCCACACTTTCAGTTCTGATGAATAGCCTTTTATCAGAACAGCGCGTCAACCCCGATGTATCCGTCGGCACGTGAGCACGTTTCAAGAGCGCGAGGGCATCAGCACTTCGCACCACAAAGGTGACGGGGAGATTCAGAGCTCTAACAAGACCGCCGCTAGGAAAATGGGGAGCCGCTTCGCGGGACTATTTTGATAGATTCCTCGGCGGCGTTTCGCCTAAGGTGTCCTGCGGAGGAACGATAAAGCGGGTCTTGTTATACCGCCTTAATAAGTAGCCCCTTGATTCTGACAGCTTGCGAGAAAAGAGGCAAATAGAACCGCAGGAGAGCGACGCTTCTTTCGTTTCATATGTAGTAGGCGGGGCACAGGCGTGTGTCTCGCTGCCAATAACAACTGTAGCCGGAAGCTTTGGGCATAGAACGAAGGAGTATAATGATGAGATCGAAAATGTCGGTTGGAATTGCGGCTCTGATGGCTCTTATGACAATGGGGCCTGCTGCCTGGGCTCAGCGCGGCATGGGCGACGGTGAGGGCGTGGTCCGGCAAGCCGTCGAGACGCAACGGATGACTATCGAGGGCAAGGTCACGAAAATCGTCGTCGAGAAGTGCGAAAACACGACGGGGCCGTTTCAGATGGGTATGCATCTGCTCGTGACGACAAGCGAAGATAAGCAGTACAACGTGCATCTCGGACCGGCAGTCATTGTCAAGAACCTGGTAGAGCCACTCGAGGCGGGCCAATCCGTTATCGTGAAGACATTCCGCACGGAGCAGATGCCCGCCGAGCATTTCACGGCCGTCGTCCTTACATTCGACGGCAAGACAGTCCGGCTGCGTGATGAGAATCTGCGGCCCGTCTGGGCGGGCGGACAAGAGGCATTTTCCGGCCGATATGCGGTCGGCTCCGGAAGCTCGTGGCGTCGGGCTTATGGAAGAGGCTACGGCATGGGCTATAGCAGAGGCAGAGGTTACGGCGCAGGATATGGACGAGGCATGGGCCAAGGTCGCGGCATGGGCTACGGACGTGGCCGCGGCGGTAGAGGACAAGGACGCGGCCTGCGAATGGGATACGGACTTGGCACGTGTCCATGGGGCGTCGCGACAGGGTGTCCTCGCTACTACGGCTGGAGAGAGTGATTGGGCTTTAGCAGCCGCCTGGTGTGTATCCGGGTTGGTCCTCAAGAAAGACGTCTCGGAATGGTCACCTGTTCGACAGGCCCAGGGTGGGCTTTCCAATGCAATTCTAAGAAGAACGTTCGCTTGGAGACCGACCGCGCCGGCGAGCGCACGCCATCGAGGGAATCACCACCCTCGCTCTCTTGGAGGCACAAGACGGTCATGCGCCCGTCATAGAGCTGCCTATTGACAAGGCTGGCCCTGTCGGGTATACTCACTCTATATGGTCATTGTCTTATAAGAGAAGTCACGTTGGGCATCGCGGTATCGCAAGTGCATGGGCTACATCGTTGCCGTGCACGGCGGTTGAGGTGTGACTTCTCGGCTCCCACGAATCTTTCTAAACAACGGACAAACTGCGCGAGGCGGCATCGAAACAGGTCCCGCACGCGATGAAATGTACTGGAGACAAAGATAATGGACTCAAATGAACTGCCGGAGTTCTTCCACGAGATATTCGATCCATCACTACCCCGCCTGAACCCAGGGGACGAGGCTTCGACCATCAAGGCATTGAACGTGTTGTCTTCCGCAGATGAAAGGGAGGAAGACCATGTTCCCAACTTCAATAGAATCCTGGACCTCGGATGCGGAAATGGCGGGCAGACCCTTACACTGGCGCGTCATACGGAAGGGCCGATTCTGGCTCTGGACAACCATCAAGCCTACCTGGATGAGCTGCGCCGCCGAGCGGACGCCGCCGGTCTTTCCGGGAGAATTCAGGTTGTGCTGAAGGACATGCGTACCCTGACGAAGGAAGACGGTCCTTTCGACTTGATCTGGTCGGAAGGCGCCCTTTTCGTCGTGGGTTTTCGCGAGGGCCTGACGACTTGCCATTCCATTCTGAGCCCGGGCGGGGGACTGGCCGTCAGTGAGCTTTGCTGGTTGCGGCCCGATCCGCCGGCGGAATGTCGGGGATTCTTCTCCGAGGTCTACCCGGCCATGACCGACGTTGATGCGGCGTTGGCTGTCATACGGGCTTGCGACTACGAGCTTCTGGGGCACTTCACCGTGCCGGAATCGGTCTGGTGGACCTCCTACTGCCACCCGCTCGAAGAGCGTCTGCGCCTTCTGCGAGAGCGGAACGCGGACAACGCGGAGAATCTGTCGCTGATCGAATTCATTCAGAAGGAGATCGACATCTACCGCCGGTACTCTGCCTACTATGGCAGCGTGTTCTTCGTGATGCGCCGCCGCTGACGTGTCGAGCGAAGATGTTAAAGGCAAGACCCCGCGGGCTGTCCCCTCGGGGTCTTGCTGTTTTCGCAGGCTTGTTGAGAAATAGATGGTCGTTCCGGATACTACACTCCCATTTTACTGCTAAATGTGCAACCATTT
>CAYZAH010000115.1:0-9182 GCA_964475805.1 uncultured Pirellulales bacterium
GCCAGGATATTCTTGCCGGCCCTGAGGTATCGAGTGACATTGAACTCGGCCGGCGTCATGCTGTCCTGGCTGTAGCCGACTTTCCGGCCGTTGACCCAGACGTAGAAGGCGCTCTTGACGCCGTCGAAGTGGAGGAAGACCTGGCGATCTCTCCAACCCGGGGGAACGCGGAACTCCGTTCGATACGAGCCGACGGGATTGTAATCATGCGGGATGTGAGGAGGATTCGCGGGGAAGGGGTACCTCATATTGAGATAGATCGGTCTGCCATAGCCGTGCATTTGCCAGTTGGACGGAACGGGTATCGTGGGCCAATCGCTGACGTCGTATCGGAGCCGATGGAAGTCCGCGGGCCTGTCGGCGGGCTTTTCGGACCAGTGGAACTTCCAGTCGCCGTTAAGCGATTTGTACTGCCGCGACGACTCACGGTCACACTTCAACGCCATTTGAAGATTCAGGTAGGGCACGAGCGTGCAGTGTCCCGGTTCCTTGTTGATGCCGACGATGGCGGGGTCCTCCCATTCGGGGTCCACGTCCCGGAGTGCTCTGGGAGCCCCTTCAACTCGATCAGTTCCCCAGATAAGCGCAAGAATCAACACGCCAAACGCGAAATGACACGGTTTTCTATCTGACATCGATGTGCTCCTTTCTTCTTGTTGCGGAAACGGATCATTCACAAGGGCAGTGTACCTCGGGCTGGGCACTCTGGCAAGAGTTTTCGGCACATCTCACTGCCGACCAGCGACGAGAAAACGCTGGAATTTGCCGTGAGAACGTGATACAATACATTTGTTGTCCTTCGTTTCGGTTCACTCGGGATCATGGGGGATGGAACGGACGGCTCTTCGTAAGGAGGCATAGGGCTGATGGAAGAAATCACATGAAAGACGAAATGTATTTTCGATTTTCGATTTGCGAGTGTCGATTTGACAATTGCCGGCCTACAATCGCAGCTCGCAAATGGCAAGTCTTCATCGTATGCCTCTTGCTGATGGCGCATCCTTGTATGGGGCTTGTTATCAGCGAGGTGATGTATCACCCGTCAGATGCACAGGAGGAACTGGAATACGTCGAGCTATACAATAATCGAGCCGTGTTCGAGGATCTTAGTGGCTACACCTTCACGAAGGGCATCCAGTATACATTCGCGCCGGGGACGATCCTGGATGCTAAGCAGTATCTTGTGGTGACTCGCAATCCGGTTGTTTTTGCGGCGGAATACGGTCTGACGAATGTCTGCGGTCCTTTCTCCGGACGGCTCGCCAACGACGGCGAACGAATCGAGTTGTCCGACCCCGCCGGCCAGATCCTCATTTCGTTCCAATACGGCACAGAACATCCCTGGCCGGTCTCACCGGATGGAGCCGGGCATTCGCTGGTTCTCGCCAAGCTCGCAGGCGATCCGGACCAGGCATCGACCTGGGCGCCAAGTGCGCGCATCGGCGGCTCGCCGGGCGGCCCGGACGAGGTTCAGGCCGGCGCTCAAGACCCGAGCGTTGCGGTCTTGGTGAGCCTGGGCCAAACGGGAACGTATTTCAAGGGGCGCTCGGAACCGTCGCCGGACTGGCTCGGGCGGGCCACTACGGCTTGGACCGAGATCGACTTCGCGGACGATCCCATCAGGACCGCCTGGAGCGAAGGACCCAGCGGTTACGGCTACAGCAACGACTCGGCTGAGCTGCAGTACATCGGGACCCAAACGAACGACATGTCGGGCAATTACATGTCCATCTATGCCCGCTTGTCTTTCACGCTGACTTACGATCAGATCGCGTCCTTTACACAATTGCAGGCCGAGGTTCACTATGACGATGGCTATGTGCTCTACCTCAACGGCACGCGCGTAGCGGCCTCCGCCGGCATATCGGGCAACCCACCGCCATACAACCAAAGCGGGGGGACCGCAACCGATCCGCCGGTGGCCCTGGTGGATCTAACAAGCCGGCTGAACTTGTTGGTTCGCGGTACGAATATCCTGGCTATCCAGGTGCATAACGCCAGCCTCTCCGGGAGTTCGGATTGCTTCGGCAGCCCGATCTTGAGGGCTGTGGTCGGGAACGTCGGGGGTGGTGACGACCCTCGTGCCCGCCTGATGATCAACGAGTTGATGGCTAATCCGTCACCTGGAGACCCCGACTGGATCGAGTTGTACAATCCAGGGCCGGTCGCGGTCGATCTGAGCAACGTCTATTTGAGCGACGATTGCGCGGACCTCTTGAAACACAAACTCCCGGACGGCGTCGTCTTGCGGCCCGGCGAGTTCTGGACGGTTAGCCATGGCGCGGGGCCTGATGACTTCGATTTCGGGCTCGATTCGACTGGCGAGACGATTTACGTGACGGTGGCTACCCCGATGGACATCGGGGATCCATCGCCGGTCCGCGTCCTGGACGCGGTGCGCTTCGGGGCGACGGAGCCGCAAACAACTCTCGGACGTTTCCCGGACGGATCGCCGACTCTGAGCGCACTCAGCGCATCAACGTTTGCGGGCCCCAATGCTCAACCATTGGTGGGTGACATCGTGATCAATGAGATCATGTACCATCATCCCACGGCGGACGAGCGGTACGAGTACGTCGAGTTGTACAATCGAGGTGAGGGCACAGTGTCGTTGGACGGCTGGGCGTTCACTGACGGCATCACCTATACCTTCACTCCTGGTACTCAAATGCAGCCGGGCTCGTATCTGGTGGTGGCCAAGGACCCGGATTTCCTCGCGGGCGTCTACGACAATCTGGTGGTTGGCTCCAATCTGGTCGGGCCTTACTCCGGCGAACTGAGCGACCACAACGAACGCATCCGGCTGTCGTATCCGCTCGAACATTCTGATCCCAACACAGGGGACGTCGAAGTCTCAATGGTCACTGCCGACGAGGTGACTTACTACGACGGCGGTCGATGGCCGGGCTGGGCGGACGGACAGGGGGCCAGCCTGGAGTTGCGCGACCCGCGCAGTGATAACGACACGCCCGACGCCTGGGCCGACAGCGATGAGAGCGCCAAGAGTACATGGGAACCGTTTTCGTTCACCATCGAAGCGAACGACCCCAGCTATACGCACGATCAGATCACGCTCTTCGATCTCATGTTGCTCAATCGCGGTGAAGTGCTTCTTGACGATCTGTCACTGAGCATGGGGCGCGGAAACATCCTGACCAATAGCGGCTTCGAGAGCGCCGAGGCAAACTGGCGGCGGCTCGGTAATCACGTCCGTTCATTCGCGACGACAGAGGACAGCCGGTCGGGATGGCGGTCGCTCCACCTAATTGCAACGGGCCACGGCGACCCCGGGGCCAACCGCATCAACCAGTCGATTCCCAGCGGGACCGCGAGCCGCGTGGTTTTGAGCGGGTGGGCCAAGTGGTTGCGGGGATGCCGCTTCCTGCTCATGCGCACGACACGGGAATTGTCGCCGATTCAGCCGCCTCGACCGGCTCATGCGTTTGAGCTTGCGATGCCGCTGAACTTAGGCACACCCGGTTTGCAGAACACGGCGTTCGTTTCCAATCGAGGGCCGGACATTCTCGACGTGCAGCACGCACCCGTTTTGCCGGCTGCTGGCGAGCCGATCACTGTGACGGCTCGCGTGAAAGACAATGACGGCGTGGCTTCCGTTGTGCTTCACTATCGATCCGAGGGCGACGCCCGATTCTCGGGTATGCTAATGACCGATGATGGTATGGGCAACGACGTGGCACGTGGGGACCGTGTCTTTACGGCTGCGATCCCCGGCGCTTCCAGCGGAACCATGCGGGCCTTTTACATCGAGGCTTCGGACGGCTCGGCCTCGACGAGATTTCCAATGGCCTTGCAGCCTTCGGCCGAGGCGCCGGAGAGAACCTGCCTGGTCCGTGTCGGCGATACGTCGTCGAACAGCCGGTTTGCCAGTTATCGCATCTGGCTGTCCAACGACGTCCTGAACGCTTTCCGATCGCGCCCGAATCTCTCGAACGAGCTGCTGGACTGCACGTTCGTCTATAACGACACGGAGGTCTTCTACAATTGCGGGATACGCTACCGGGGCAGCCCGTTCATCCGGGGCGGTTCGGGCCGTGACCCGCGCAATCGCTACGCTTACCGTCTCAATTTCAATCCGGACCAACGATTCCGCAGCCGGGAGGAGGTCAACCTGGATAACACCGAGGGGAGCAGCCGGGGACCCCTCCAGGAGCGGGCATCCTACTGGTTCTATCGGCAGATGGGTCTGCAATACTCGACCCACGAGTTTGTGCGACCAATCATCAACGGCAACAGCTATGCCGGCTTTGAGGACGTCCGCAAAATCGACGGCGACTACATCGACCGGTGGTTTCCGTATGACAACGGAGGTTACATCCACAAGATCGATGACTACTTCGAGTATTCGGCGGACGGCACGCAGCACAGCAATCTCGACGAGGGACTGAAGTACGATTCCCGGCATCCTTTGCTCAAGGAAACTTACCGGTGGGGTTTCGAGAAGCGGTCTCACAGGGAGAACGACAACTGGGATCATCTGTTCGATCTTGCCGTCGCCTTGAATACGTCGTCGAGCAGCTCTCGCTACGAGCAAGCCGTCGAGTCAGTTATCCACCCGGAACATTTTGCCAAGGTCCTGGCGATTCGCCACGCCGTCGGCGACTGGGACAGCTACGGGTACACACGCGGCAAGAACAACGCTTTCTACTACGCGCTGCCGGAGGGCAAGTGGTACCTGTTGCCGTGGGACATCGACTTTACGCTCGGTTCGGGCAATGGAGCCAACACGAACCTGTTCTCCATAAATGCCGGCCAGTTCCCTGAGGTCGATCAGTTTCTCAAATACGCCAAGTACCGGCAGATGTACCTGGACGCATTCAGGGAACTGGTTAGCGGTCCGTGGCAAACGTCGTACGGCACGTCCAATCCGCCGACGGCCTTTGATGTGTTCCTGGATGACGCGGCGGACGCGCTGGTCGCCGATGGGGCCGGTGACGGCCGGAGGGACCAAATCAAGCAATTCGTCCGCGACCGTCGAGCGTATATCCTCACACAGATTCCCGCCGGTCGCTGATCGCTGCTCGACACTCTCTGCTCAACGGCAATCAAGTATCGAAGATCGATACGGCGCGTCGCTGCAAGTGTTCTACGTGCTGGGTGTCGATCGACTTACGGTAGCGCAGCATCGCGTATTCGCGATACCAATCCGATATCTCTATCCATACGGGACTGTCTGCTTTCCGTCGTTTGGAAAGCTGGCTGTCCCTTTCTCGTGCAGGAGGGGGACAGGCGCCTTTTGACGGAACGCCGCCATCAAAAGGAGCCAGTCCCCTGAGCCGATGCGCAAACGTGTGCAATGTTTCGTTCGGGTCGCGGCAAAGCCCCGCCGTCTTGACCTTGCGATCCATCCTCAGGAGCATCTTGTGCAGGAGTATGAGGATCGGGTCCGCACTCTTCTTTGAGCGGGCCGCGTGTGATGATTTCTTTTTGCGGTAGAATCGCGACAAAACCCAGGCCAGGACGGCCGCCAGCAGGCTCGTCAAGAGCGAGACGCCTGCAACAACGCCGTAAGACTCGAACAACCAGCTTGGCACACCGAAGAGGCCGTACTCATAGACGGCCCGCAGGAGTTGGCGAAGCATCGCCGCAGCACTGCCGCCAATATGCTCAATCTGGTCGCCGGAGACCGCTTCGGCTGCATTCTCTCCAACCGTGGCCTCGACGACGCACCATTGATTCCGTTGCCGGTCCCACGCCTCGACCCAGGCGTGAGCGTCCATATTCCGGGCGATCCACAGATCGCGTTCATCGTCATGATCGGTCACGAGAAAGCCGGTGACATATCGCGTCGGTACGTCGGCCAGGCGCAGCAGAATCGCGGCGCCGGAGGCGAAATACTCACAGTAGCCGCTGGATGAATTGAGCAGAAAGTAGCTTACCTTATCCTCGGTATCCGGCGGGATGTCCATGCTGAGTGAATAAGTGTAGTGCTTGCGAAAGTGCTGAACGACGGCGTCAATTTTCTCAGCCGTCGTATTGCAGCCGACAAAAATCCTCCCCGCCAGGTCATAGACGCGCGGATCGAGTCTGCCCGGCACGTCGAGCATCCGGCGGTACTGGATACTCGTGGGCGGCTTTCGAAGCGGCTGGTCTCTGAAGCCGACACGGTAGCCGAGGCCCGTGCGCATTCTCGGGGCGTACACGATATTGTTATCGTCCCGCAGCACCAGACGGAGCGGAGCTTCTATAACAGACGTGCCCAGCGGCGTGAACAGCACGTCGGCGGAGCGCGATACGTGCTGAATGGCCATGCTCTTGCAGGTATCAGGATCGGAGTCATCGAGCCGAAAGGTATTCCTTCGGCCTGCGAAGTAGACACCGAACGGCCTGTTTTGCTCGGGAAAGACCTCTTGCTTTGTCGCCAAATCGCTCCATTCCGACTGGCGATAACCCTCGAAGGCACAGGCCCGCAAATAGCCCGGGCATTCGTCGGAGCGTATGTCCAGCACGGGCGACGCGTCGAGGTCTCCCTTGATTGTGAGAATGCTGGAGAGCTTGCCGCTCGTGGAGAACCCCACGAGCGAGGCGGCCTCCGTGGGACCGCCTGTGTCGGGCCTGGCGCCCCAGAACCAGACGGGCAGGTAGTTGAAGACTTCAACGTGGCTGTAGAGAAGTGTGCCGGTGATCCAGCCGGTGTTTGCGGCGACCAGGAAAATCAGGCTGAAGGCAAAGCCGTGCGAGGCGCGCCCGACGCGCGCCGGGATCAACGTCTGGGTGGCCCGTCGCGTCGTCGTTGCGTAGAGTACCAGCAGGACGACGGACAACAATTCCGAAAGCCGAAACGCGAGATACAAGTCGTCGAGCAGAAGGATTTGACCGGCGGAGATCGTCACGCCGATATGAAACAGGCCCAGTGAAGACGGGAGCTGTTGAGGCGATCCCAGGAACAGAACCAGGATCATGGACGCCAGGAAATAACGGGCGATGGTCTGCCACGCCACGGCTGCGGCCTGGTCATACGCGATGCGGCCCGCGAAACCGGCGTAGCGGAACTGCAAAGCGAACATGGCGGCCAGGAAGAGCAGGAGGAATGATCTAATGACACGCCTGTCCGGCCTGATGTTCCACGTGAATCGGCGGCGCAAACCTAACAGGCCCAACATGCACAAGATAGCGGGGTAGGCGACGTCTCTGGAGACCACGGCGGTGAGCACCGAGCTCGATATTATCATCGTGATGGCGATGGCCTTTTGGGTCTTCATATTTGCTCTACTTGCCCGGACAGAATCTCCCCGGCGGACAGGAACCGGACGTTTTCCCACCAGTCCGCATCCACCGGGTCAAAGTGTGTTTTGGCCGGATCACCGATCAGCAGAACCGTCGTATGGCAGCCGGCCTCGTGAGCCGCATCGAGCAACTGCCGGTACGTTTCGTTCCAATTCATCAAAATGAAGATGACCTCGGATATATCACGAAACTGATGTGCCCAAGTCTGCTCGTCTTGCACCATCGAGCCGTCTTTGGCCGGCTCCACGCCGGCCAGAATCTCGTGTATTCTGTCGAGGCGCACCGATCTCGGGCTGTCCGTGAACCGGTGCAGGTCGGGGCCGGCAACCAGCAGCTCGATCAGGCGGTCCTTGTTGATGGTGAATGCGATGGACGCGCAAAGAGAAACAGCGGCTTCGAGTTCCTCGATCTCAGAGGGCTGTGCTCGCCGGACCGCTTCAGGCACCTCGGTGTCAAGCACTATAGCCGCGTAGTAGTCGAGATCGTCGTGGTATTCCCTGGTGGCGGGCGCGCCCAGACGCGCCCAGGCGCGGACGTCGATCTGACGCGGAGAATCCCCCGGAAGGAAAGGGCGATTGCCCGCGTATTCAGTGGAGTACCCCATGCGTCCGGCGGGCCTTGCACTGCCCGCGTGCACCTGGCGGCGTAACCCCTGGGTCGCCATTCGCAGCGCATGAAAAGCCGGAAGGACAATCAGATTTTCCTGGTTGTTGTGAGAGATTCCGAAGCTGAACAGGTTGAAGGGAAAGCTCGATTGGCACGTCGGCTGCTTGATTTGATAGTAGCCTCGTCGCCTGGGTCGTATCGTGATCGCCACCTCGATGGTCTCGCCGGGTCTCAGACGCGAGATGATCTGTTCGTTACCGATAAGCTCAATTGCCTTACTTCCAGCATCATCTGACGGACCGAGTTCCACGCAGAGATTGTAAGCCGCGAAGCGGCCGACGTTCTTGATCGTATACGTTACCGGAGTGCTCTGGCCCGCCATGATCCGGTCGGGTAGTCTGCCGCTCACTTGGATTCTGGGTCGTAGAGCAAAGCCGACCAACAGCGAGATCAATGCGACCCAGACGAGAATGGAGAGGACCCCGAAGGCCGGAAAGACCAACGCCGTCAGAGCGACGAACCCGATCCCCGTCAGCACAACCTTGCCGGCGTCGGTTAGGACAAGACTGAATGTGCCTTCGGATTTGCTCATCGTCCGCTCTCGCTCTTTCAAACCGGGACTTTGATGTGCCCCACGACGTCCGAGATGACTTGTTTGGCGGTTATGCCGCTGTGACGTGCTTTGTTCGCCAGGAGAATCCGGTGCGGCAGGACGTGGGGGACGAGCCATAGCACGTCGTCCGGAATCACAAAATCGCGTTTCTGAAAGTAAGCTCGGGCTCGGGCCGCCCGCGACATCATCAGCGTGCCGCGCGTGCTCAGACCTAATTTGAGACGATTGTCACGTCGCGTCGCATGAACGATCTCGACGATATATTCGAGGATTCCATCGTCCACGTGAACGCCGGCGACTTCTTGCTGGATTTGCTGAACCTGTTCGAGCTTCAGGACCGGCTCGATCCGATCCAGCGGCTCGCTTAAGGCGTGGGATTTGAGGATGTCCACCTCGACCTCCGCCGCCGGATACCCTAAGGCCAGACGCACGAGAAAACGGTCCATCTGGGCTTCGGGGAGGGGGTACGTGCCGTGGAATTCGATGGGGTTCTCCGTAGCCACCACCATGAACGGCTTCGGCAGCGGGTAACGCCGGCCTTCAATCGTCGCCTGGCCCTCGTTCATGGCCTCCAGCAGGGCCGACTGGGTCCGGGGCGAAGCCCGGTTAATCTCGTCGGCGAGAAGGATGTTGCAGAACACCGGACCCGGGTCGAAACGGAAGTCTCCGCTGACGGGATTATAGATAGATGAGCCAAGAATGTCGGCAGGCAGCAGGT
>CAYZAH010000116.1:0-9166 GCA_964475805.1 uncultured Pirellulales bacterium
CTCATCGCTTCGTTCCCTGGCGTCCGTAAACGTAGTAGAAGAAATAGCTGTCGGAGTAGTCTTTTGCCAAGGCATTGTAGGCGGCCCGTTTGTCTTTTCCGTAGCGATTCAAGGTCTGATTGAAACCGTCAAAACGCGCACGCGATTCCGTGCTGAGCGAGCGACCTTTCAGGTCTATCGCTTTTCTGGCGCTGAATACATAGATCAGCATCGCCTCCTCGTATAAGGGTGGAAACCGGGAAACATCAAGCGCCTCGAGCCGGTCGAGGTTCTGCACGAACTTCTCCAGTTGGCCGGTCAGCATATACCAGCTCATCAGATACTCGAAAGCCATACGATTTTTTCTGTTCTTTCCCAAAAGATCCAGCAACATCGTCTCAATATTCAGAGCGCTCAAGTCGTAGTCTTTCTCCATAGAGATCGAACGCAAGCGCTGAATATCTTCGTCCTGCGATACATCGGCGTCCGACTTCAAGCACGCCAGGTATTTATTGGCCCAGTCATCGTAAAACATTGTCTTGCTGAGGGCTCCGAGGTAAATCCTCGCCGAAGCATAGTCCGCCTTGGCCATATCTATCAGAGCCAGGCGTTTTAGGATTTCCGGACGTTCTCCGATTCCCTCCAGGGATTCCGTCAGCGCATTCTCGGCCACATTGAGAAGACCGATATCGAGATAGAGGAGGGATTTCCTCCAGTATGAGGTCGTATAATCTTTCGTGCTTAGAAAGAGGGCATCGGAGCGCTGGGGCCAGGAGAACATATCGCAACTGAGCCGGCCGGTATGATATAAAGCCCGATTGGTCGCATGAACGACAAAATAGTCGTTAGGATGGCGGCGAGAGACTTCGATCAGTTGAGGCCACATTTCGTGGCAAGCATAGTAGTCGACCAGGAAGAGAGTCTTTCTCTTTGCATCGTAAGAGAAAATGATGGCGGCCGAAGCAATGGCAAACAGGACCAGTGATTGAACGATCCATTTCAATCTCGGCGGCCGCCTTGCGACCTTCGATTTCTTTGACTTTGAATTGAAACGACGTTCTATTCTCCGCTTCAAAGAACCCCATCGAGACGAGTTTCCCCACAGACCTGAAATGAGGAACGTCAAGGGCAGGAACGAATAGAGAATATAGACGAGAACGATCAACCTTCTGCGGCTGGCGAAGGACGTGATTTCCCAGGAGAAGGGTGACAAATGGCTATAAGCGTTGAAAGCGCTTACGCCGAACACGACAACACCTTCGACGTATGGAAGGGCCATCGCCAATAGCACACACGATACGCCCAACCACCATCGCCGTCCGAAAGACAATTCGTACGTCACGCAGAACAGGGCGAAGAATCCATAGGCCCCCGCCGCGATCGTGTACGAAACGACGGACAGGATGAGAAATACCATCAAACGCCAATGATTCGACGTCGAGGGTGATAGTATCCTTAGATACAGACATGCGAAAAGCAACGCTATGAGGAAAGCCAGCACCAGTGTGAATTGGTACGTGTATTGTGTGTACGCAATAAGCAGGAGAATCGCAGGGACAAAGCGCAAACCGGAGAGACGGGGCAAGTTCACCGTGTTCAAGATGTAGCCGACACACGCGGACATCACCCATGCCTGTAGTGTGACAACGAGCGCCCCGGCCCAGCTTATGTAGAAGAACTGGGACAGAAACGCTGCCGCGTATTCGCCGAGACCGCCCGGGCGCGATAGAAACGTGCCGAAAAAAGCCCAACTTTTATAGAAAACGGGGAAATTCGTAATCGCTTCAGTCGGGCCGTAGATCAGGCGCAAGTCGACACAGAGCCACAGATACAAATAGAACAGGAGAAAGAAGATCACACTTCGGATCAGTCTTCCAATGTCCAATTTTGATAAGTTCCTATCGGAATCCGGCATTCATCCTGGTCCACGGAAAATCTCTTTCGAGAGCTTAAAGAGCTTCCTGAAAGCAGAGAAAACTTGAAGACAAAGCCAACAACCAAGTGCTAATCAAGACACAGACAGAACTTGCCACAGGAAATCATAACACGTCGTGCTCACGGATGCACTTGTTTTTTGAAATTGCGCCCGTATAGGGCGTCGCAAAAATATTGAAAATGGGACAAAACCGTAACAAGCCGGTAACACGCGGTTTGCATAATCACTCCTGTTAGAGTAGCGATTTTTCTGTTAAACTATTTGAAAGGAGCATGATTATGGAAAGGTTAAGAGCAGTCACAATCATTCTTCTGATGGCGGTGGCCCTGCCCGCGTTAGCGGCCCCTTCGTCGTCTCGACCGCCGTCGGCCAGTTCCCTGCTGCAAGAGGGTCTGTACGCCGAAGAGGTTGATGGCAATCTCGATGCCGCCATCCAGATCTACGAAAAGGTCATCAAGGATCCTTCGGCCCAAAGGTCCGACGTAGCCCAGGCCCTGTACAGGCAGGGCATGTGTTACATGAAGAAGCAGCAGGACCAACAGGCAAAGCTGGCCCTTGAAAGGCTGGTCGCCGATTACAGCGACCAGACCAAGGTGGTCAGCAAGGCCAAGCCTCTGCTGCAAAGCTTGGGCACCGCCAACCCTGCGGCGCTCATGCCGCCGGATACGTTAGTCTACGTGGAGCTTGGCAGCCCCGGCAAACAAGTTGAGACCATTCTCAAGATGCTTGAAGGGACACCCATCGAGAATCCTCTCGCTGCGATTGGCGGCGCAAATCAAGGCGGGCCGTCGCCCTCACAGATCGTGGCTGGCTTTCTGAATCCCAGTATGATGGCGGAGTTCAAGAAGATACGCGCGGTGGGCTTGGGCATTACCGGCGTTGCTCAGCCGGATCCCCCGGTGATCGTGGTCTTGTTTCCCGGCAATAGCGACGCTCTGCGCGGGCTCATCGCCGGCGGTCTCGCTCTGGTGGCCAAGCCGGTCGCGTCGATCGAAGGCATGCAGACGGTCGAGTTCAACGACGGTGGGGGCGCCGCTTACGACGACACGGTAGTCATCCTGGCCAGTCCTCCCGCCTACAAGGCTGGGCAACTGACGTGGTCGGTCAAGCAGTACAAGGGCATCGGCGGCGGGGCAACGCTGGCTTCAAGCAATGCGTCGTTTGCGAAGATCAGCACTAAAGCGCGGCAGGAGAACGCTCTGACCGTTTGGGCTAACGTGGACCGTGCCTACGCGGCGTTGACAAAATTGTTTCCGGAGGGACAAATTCCCGACGAGATTCTTCACGCGAATGGACTTGTCGACTTCGCCCACGTCAATGACTTGATCGCCAGCCTGTCCCTCGACCCGCATGACATTACACTGGAAGCGAACGTGAATTTCAAGGAAGGTTACGGCGGTCTTGTGTACAATCTGTTTCGCACTCCGAAGCTGAACAGAGCTGCTTTCGATGCCGTGCCCTCTGATGCCTTTGTCCTGGCTAGCGTTGCTTTAGGCGGAGCGGACAGTCCGCAGAGCCAGGCCATACGCGAGCAAATACGCCATGCAACGGGTGTTGAGATAGGTGGCGACATCTTCCTAAACGTCGAGCAAGTCACTTTGTTCGTTCTGCCCTCCGACGGCGTCGCCACTACGGCCCCTCCCGGAGCGCCGCCGTTTGTTGGTTCGCTTGGATTGGTTCTGACCAGTCCCAATCCTCAGCAGACCCGCCAAATCCTGACGGGGTTGCTCACGACGTTCAATCTGATGGCGAACCAGTCCGGCAGCGGGCAAAACGGCAGATACCAGCTTCAACTTGTCAACAATCAGACAATTCAGTGCTACGTGGACCAGAAGAACAAGGCGACTGTCCTATCCTTGAGTCCGAGTGTCATCGAGGCTTCGGCCTCGGCGCTGGCGCGCGGTCAATCCGTAACCTCCACCGGGCCTCTGGACAACGTGCTGAACACGCTGTCGCCGGAGGTCAGCAAACTCGTGCTGGTCAACGTCGGCGGAGCCATACGGGCGGGCAGCGCGTTGGTCGGCGCGGCTCACGGTGAGGCCGCGGGTAAGACGAGTGAGCTAATGGCCCACTTGGCCGAAAGCTGTGACCAGACAACGGTCTTGCTCCGTACGCACGAGACGTCCGGCGACTTCAACGTGCGAGCCGAAATCCGCGACCTTCCGCCGCTCAAGGATGTCTTTGGTCCGCTGACGGAACTGTCCGACGTGGTCTCTAATAAGGCCAAAAAAGAAGCCTGGGCCGAGAAAAGAGAGGCCGAAATCCCGGCCTGTGTCGCCAAGACAAGCCGGCCCGTCGCCATCGACGGAACCGTCGAAAACCTCTGGTCCAAAGCCCGCCGGTACGAGCTCAGCAACGTTATTTACTCGTCGCCTTCGTCCAAAGAAGACTGCTCGGCGTTCTACAAAGCCATGTGGGATGCAGATAACCTGTACCTACTGGTTGACGTGACGGATGACACCTTGAAGAATGATTCGGATCCTGATCTGTGGTACCAGGACGATTGTGTTGAGGTTTTCATCGACGCCGACAACGCCAAGTCGCAAAACTACGGCGATAATGATGGCCAATATCACTTCGACTGGGACAGGACCCGTCCTTCGATGGACCGGTTTGAGCACGGCAGGCTGGACGGAATCGAGTTTGCTATGGTCACGACGGACAACGGATATCGGACCGAGATCAAGTTTCCATGGTCCACTCTCGGAATAAAGCCTTCCGCGGGTACGAAGATAGGGTTGGACGTACACGTTAATGATGACGATGACGGCGGGGATCGCGACACGAAATTGACCTGGCGGGGAAAGGAAGACAACGCATGGCAGACGCCGAGCGCGTTCGGGACCGCCGAGTTGACGGGCTTGCTCGGCTGGTGGAAACTGAACGAGACCAACGGCCGGGACGTCGCTGACGCCTCCGGCAACGGCAACATCGGCAAGATATTAAATGGGACGCCGAAGTGGCAACCCGCCAACGGCAAGATTGGCGGGGCGCTGCTGTTTGATGGCAAAGGCGATTGGATTCAGATAGCGAACGAATCGAAGTTCGACTGCGTCGCGGAGGTGACCGTTGCGGCGTGGATCAAGGTCAACCGTTTTGATAAGGAATGGCAAGCCATCGTGACCAAAGGCGATAGCGCCTGGAGATTGCAGCGGAACCAGAACACGGACAATCTTGAGTTCGCGTGCACCGGAGTGGACGTTCCCAGCAAGAGTCCCTATGGCGGCCTGTACGGCGAGAAGAACGTCAATGACGGGAGATGGCACCACGTCGCCGGTGTGTATGATGGCCGGAAGATGACCCTGTACGTTGACGGCGCGGTGGACGTTTCTCAGCCGGCCTCCGGTCCGATCAATACCAACGACCAGCCGGTCTACATTGGAGAAAACGCGGAAATGACCGGACGCTTCTGGAACGGCTTGATCGACGACGTCCGCGTTTACGACTGTGCCATCGGCCAGTCCGAGATTGAGGCGCTCTACAACGAAGGCAAATAACACGTGAAAACGATGGGCCACATCACAGCGGGTCAGAATCAGTTGCGGTGGGTCGTATTGCTGCTGGCGATAGCCGTGATACTGCCCACCGTCTGCCTGCTGTGGTTCATGGCCCAGGCGGTTAGAAATGAGCGTCTGGCCGTCCGGCAAAAGCTCACCGACGTCTACCAGCAACGGCTGGACACGCTTAGCCGAAGAGCAGACGCCCTTTGGTCGGATCGGGTCAATTCGCTTGGCGCCAAAGCGGCGGGCCGGGACGCCGTCGAACTATTCAGTTTGTTCGCCGGCCCAGGCGACGAGACAGATGGCTTGCCGCCCTGCGACACAGTGATTGTATACGACGGCAATGACAAGCTGGTCTATCCTATCGTCGCAAGCGAGCCAAGCGAGTTGTCGGATGAGTTCAACGGGGCATGGAGAGCTGAGTTTATTGAGGAGAACTTCGCGCGGGCGGCGGGATTGTATGACCGAATCGCCGGAACCTCCGTGGAGGACTACGTTCGCTATTCCGCCATGATGGGCAAAGTCCGTTGCTTGCGAAAGGCGGGCGACACCGAAGAGGCTGTCGCTCAGTGCAGCGAATTAGCTTACGGTCCGAAGCCCCAGGGAATCAGTCCGGCTTCCGTGTCGCTGATCGCTCGGGCGAGAGTATTGCTCGCGGAGTTGAAAGCCCGGACCGAGAGGGGCCTGGACCGGTCCGACGTGCAAACGTTGATTGATTCGGCGGTCAATTACGCCCCCGGAGGCGATTCGGATTTCCTGGCGATGCCGTCGGAGACCCGCATCTTCTTCCTCCGCAGAGCGATTGAGATTGTGGAGAAAAGCGAATGGGCCAGCCAGTTCCAGTCGCAAGTCGTCAGGGCAAAGCAATTGCTTTCAAGCGAAGAGCTGGCAGCGGCTTTCCTCGACAAGTATGGCGGTGCTGAAACGGCTGAGCCTTGGCCCCAGGATACCTCGCTCAAGTTGGTGTCGTCGTTACAGTCGCTCCTGAACACGCTCGATGAGATTGAGTGGAACTATGCGGACTACGCGGAACGGCTCAAGCAGCGAATCCTGACCGTCCTGGATTCGTACGCGAAACGCCAAACCGGAGCGCGCTCTGGCGCCTCTGAGAAATCCGCCCTGGCGGCGCTGCTTGCCTCCTGGCCGCCCGACAGCTTTCGCAGGCTTGACTTGCCCCAGGCCGTTTATGCTGTGCATCGTAAGATCGGGGACAGAACGTATGTGTTGCTGCGGACCGCCCCGATGCTCGCCTCGGACTTCGATCTCTGCGCGGGTGACCTTGAAGAATTGGGCGTTTCCTGCAAGATAATGGACGGCTCGGGGACGCGCGTTTCGGGTTCGGGCGCTCCCGAGCAAGAGGTTTTTCTGCACGCCCGGTTGGGGAAATTCTTTCCGGGCTGGAACGTGGAAGCTCGTTTTAGCGACGTGGACATCTTCGAGAAGACGGCCGACCGGCAGAAGATGATCTACGTTTGGGCCGGACTGCTGGCCATCGCCGTAATGCTGGCAGCGGGGACGCTCACGGCTCAGGCCGTAGGAAAGCAAATCAAGATCAACAAGCTGAAGAACGATTTCATTGCCACGGTCTCCCACGAGTTGAAAACACCGCTGGCCTCGATGCGCGTGCTCGTCGATACCCTCCTGGAAGGCAGCTATCGGGATCAGCGGCAGGTGACGGATTATCTTCAGCTTATTTCAAAGGAGAATGAACGGCTAAGCGGATTGATTGACAACTTCCTGACCTTCTCACGGATGGAACGGAACAAACAGGCCTTCGCCATGGCCCGAACGCGACCGGCGGCCATCGTGAACGCCGCGGCCGAAGCGGTCAAGACCAAGTTCGCCGCCGGGCGGTGCACGTTCGACATCGAGGCCGGCGAAGACCTGCCCGACGTCATGGCCGACCGTGACGCGATGGTCACGGTGCTTGTCAACCTCTTGGATAATGCGTATAAATACTCCAATGACGATAAGCATATTGCGCTGAGCGCTTTTGCTGAAAATGGCTCGGTTTGTTTTCGCGTCCGTGACAACGGGCTCGGCATGTCGCGCCGGGCGCTGAAAAGAATATTCGTCAGGTTCTACCAGGTCGACCGGAGCCTGACGCGGCGCGCCGAAGGGTGTGGTTTGGGTCTGAGCATCGCGAAATTCATTGTCGAGGCTCACAAAGGCACGATTTCCGTGGACAGCAGGCCCGGCCAGGGAAGCGTCTTTACCGTCAGATTATCCGCGTCCGATTGAGCGCGAAGCTCTGAAAGGATGTCGAAAATGAAAAGCGTGTTAATTGTGGAAGATAACCAGGCCATGTTGCGAGGTCTGGAAGACAATTTTACGATGAAGGGCTATTTCGTCAAGACCGCCCCCGACGGAGAGCGCGGCCTCCACGCGGCCCTGGCGGGCAAGCCCGACCTGGTGATTCTCGATATCATGCTGCCCAAATTGAACGGCTACGATATATGCACTCAGATCCGTCGGCAGAAACTCGATATGCCCATCATCATGCTCACGGCCAAGGACCGCGAGGACGACGTGATCCTGGGCCTGAACGTGGGGGCGGATGACTACGTGATCAAGCCGTTCAGCATCAAAGAGTTGCTCGCCCGCGCCGATGCATTCATGCGACGGCGGACGACCGAGCCGAACGTCTATGAGTTCGGCGATTGCCGGCTCGATACCGTCACGGAGACTCTCACGCGTGCCGGCTGCGAGGTGAAACTCAGCCCCGGAGAGTTCAAGATGCTGCGTCTATTTCTGAGAAGGGCCGGATGTACTCTGACCTGTAATGAAATATGCGGCGCCGTCTGGGGCTATTCGCACTTCGTGACGCTTCGCGATATCGAACGGACCGTCGCGAGGCTGCGCGAGATAATCGAGCCCGACCCGGGCCATCCGACGCTTCTCCGAACGGTGCCGGAGATAGGTTATATCTTTGAACAGCCGGAGCCAAATGGAAACGATCCTGATTATTGAAGACGATGCCGCGATGTTGCGGGGCTTGAAGGATAACTTCGAGTACCAGGGCTACGGCGTGCTGACCGCCGCCGACGGCGAGGAGGGCCTGAACGCCGCACTGGATAAGAAGCCTGACCTGATTCTCCTCGATATCATGCTGCCGAAGATCAACGGCTACGAGATATGCCGGCTCATCCGCCAGGAAAAACTCGATATGCCGATTATCATGTTGACTGCTAAGGGTGAGGAATCGGACGTCGTGCTGGGCCTGAATCTCGGGGCCGACGACTACGTCACCAAACCTTTCAGTATCAAAGAGCTTCTCGCCCGCACCGCCGCGTTCCTGCGCCGAGCCCGGCAGACCGAACAGGATACCTACGAGTTCGGGGACTATTGCCTCGACGTCCCCGCCCGAAAGCTCACGTACAAAGGCGACGAAGTTAAGCTCTCGCCCAAGGAGTTCAGGTTACTGGAATTGTTCGTCAAAAAGCCCGGTCGGGCGCTAACGCGCGACGAAATTCTCAATGCCGTCTGGGGCTACGATTGTTTCGTTGGCCAGCGCAGTATTGACCGCTTCGTTACAACACTAAGAAACAAAATCGAACCAGACTCCCACAATCCGAAGTTTATCCACACCATCCGAGAGATCGGCTACAAATTCGAACCGCCGGAGTAAAGTGATTCAATGTAAGTGAACCGGACGCGAGCTTGTTTGTCGACGATGAGGTTCACGGTTCACTGACGACCAGCGTGCCCCTTTCCTCGACGGTATATGGCACATCGCAAGGTCCGCCGTATC
>CAYZAH010000117.1:0-9138 GCA_964475805.1 uncultured Pirellulales bacterium
GCAAGATCAGAAACAGATAGAATCTCTGCGTTCTCCGCGGACTCTGCGGTGAATTTGCAAAAACGAACCCAATTCTGTGCGCGGCGGACTTTTGCCAATGATGCGAGAGATTGCCACGGCCCTTCGGGCCTCGCAATGACGTTTGCAGCCTTGTGCCTTGGTGGCAAATATGCAAAACAAAGCCAATTTGCTGGGCATGTGATATGTGTAAAGTCTTATAGCGAAATAGATTACGACGATTCTGCGGCTCTTGGCGGATCGGGAAACAAAGCCAATCAAAGCCGATTTCGCCCCGGTTTACGGCAATAGCGGGCTGTGGGGGCACTGGCGGGTCAGGATTTTGGGGCGGGTCTCGGTGACGAGGACGTCGTCTTCGATGCGGACGCCGAGCTTGCCGGGCATGTAGACGCCGGGCTCGATGGTGATGACCTGGCCGGGCTGGAGTGTGCCTTTGGCCTCCGGCTTGAGGAACGGGTCCTCGTGGATTTCCAGGCCGAAGCCGTGGCCCGTGCCGTGGCCGTAGACGGGCAGGTCGCTCTCTTCGATCACCCGCCGGGCGGCGGCGTCGACCTCGGTGATCTTGACGCCGGGCCGGACCATCTTGATCGCGGCGGTCTGCGCCTGCTCTACGAGGTCGTAGACTCTTCTATATAGGGCCGTCATGCCGCCGAGGGCGAAGCATCGCGTGATATCGCTACAATAGCCCTTGTACTTGGCGCCGAAGT
The DNA here is from genome assembly GCA_964475805.1 of uncultured Pirellulales bacterium. Classification (GTDB taxonomy): domain Bacteria; phylum Planctomycetota; class Phycisphaerae; order Sedimentisphaerales; family Anaerobacaceae; genus JAFGTG01. The sequence goes on from CAYZAH010000117.1 coordinate 726, forward strand.
CGATCAGGATGGTGTCCTTCTTCCTGAGCTTTCGCGTGCCCGGCTGATGGTGCGGCCGGGAGGCGTTCGGGCCGAAGGCGACGATGGTCTCGAAGCTGTTGCTCGCTCCGAGCTTACGGATTTGAAAATCCAGCCAGCCAGCTAATTCGCTCTCGGTCACGCCCGGCTGGATGTAAGGCAAGGTTTGCGCGAGGGCTCGCGCCGAGATCGAAGCAGCGGCCCGGATCGTGGCTAACTCGCTGTCGTCCTTGACACTGCGGACAGGCTCGATCACGTCGGACGCGGTTTTGAGCCGGTTCTTGACGGCCTTTTTCAACTGCTCGAAGTCGGCTAAGGACGTAGATTCCTCGATGGTCACGGTCCGGACGGATTTCAATATCTTGAGCAGCCCGGCAAACGCCCCGGCCATCGGCCCGGCGCGCTCGACGATCTTACAGCTCGGGCATTCATGCTCGGCCTGCTCGGTGTATCGGCTGTCGGTGAGCAGGTAAACGCGGCCTTTGGCGATAACGGCCCAGCTATCCTCGCCCAAAAAGCCGGTCACGTAAGTGACGTTCGCCGGCTTGGTGAGAACCAGACAGGCTATCTTCTTCTGGTCCAGCCGACGGAGGATTGCCTTGATACGATGCTCTATTGTGGTCTTATCCATTCACGTTGAGTAACAGAAATCCGGGAGAAAATAAAGCGTTTTTTCGGTTCGAGCCGCGTTTGCATTATCTGCGCTGGAATCGGCGGCCGCCGGTTTTATGCCTTGCCAGGCGCGGTTGGCGTCATTACAATGGCCGGCCAGATGGCCAAAGACCGAATACAGAATACGGGACACAAGATACAGAATACAGAGTCCAGAGCGTGAGCGAGAGGAGACTGCACTAATCGCGGGGGATGGGTGACCCTCCGCCTGCGCTCTGCCGAACGGCCAGTGCTCCGCGCTCGCATTATTAGCCGAAAACTATGATATTACCGATTCGGACAAGCATTTCGCCACGACGCACGCCGTATGTGAACTACGGCCTCATGGTGGCCAACCTGATCGTGTTCCTGCTGTCCTATCACCCTCATATCAACGCGGTCACCCATGAGCATGAATACCTTCGGAACTGGGCGGAGCATCTCGTCTTGGATCCGACACCCGGCCATCTGTATTTGTGGCAGTTCGTGAGCTACGCCTTTTTGCACGCCAGTTTCATGCACATTTTCGGGAACATGTTCTTTCTGTACCTGTTTGGCAATAACGTGAACGACAAGCTCGGTCACGTCGGCTATTTGTGCTTTTACCTGGCCGGGGCGGTGTTTAGCGGTATAGGCCATACGTGGGTGAGCCAGGCTCCCGTGCTTGGGGCCAGCGGCGCGGTTGCGGCCGTGACCGGGGCGTATCTCGTGCTCTTCCCGCAGACGTTGATTACCGTGCTCTATTGGTTCTTTATTATCGGTACAATGGAGCTTCCGGCGTTGTATTTCATCGCCTTTAAGCTCATCATCTGGGACAACGTGATTTCGCCACAGTTCGGGCCCCCTATCTCTATCGCCCACGGTGCCCATTTGGCGGGTTACGCCTTCGGTTTCATTGCGATGGTCATCCTGCTCGCGACGGGCCTGATCAGCAGCAGCCAGTTCGATATGTGGGCGATGATCAAACAGTGGAACCGTCGCCGGCGGTATCGCGACGTCGTCGCGGGTGGTTTCGACCCTTATACGGGCCGGCAGACCAAGCAGATCCGGGTCAAAGAGGTGGTCAAGAGCGCCGCCGAGCAACAGAAAGAAGCGCAAATCCAGGAGATTCGCAGCGAGATCGGCACCCGCGCAGCGCAGCGGAATATGCCGGCCGCGGCGGCGGCTTATCTTGAGCTGATGGGGATCGATGGCGAACAAATTCTACCTCGCCAAAATCTGCTGGACGTTGCCAACCAGCTCGCCGGCGAGAACAAACACGCCGAGGCCGCGCGGGCTTATGAGCAATTCCTGGCCCACTACGGCAATTACGAATACACCGAGCAGGTCGAGCTGATGTTGGGTGTCCTCTACTCGCGCTATTTGAATCAGACCGAGCCGGCCATAAAACACCTTAAGATCGCCGCTGAGAAACTCTCCGACCCCGGCCAGTTAAAAATGTGCCGCGACGAACTCGCCCGTCTGCAAGCGTAAGATGTAAAGGATATGAAGATGAAATCAGAATTGTGTCTTCTTCATTCAGTCAAAACGCCCTTGGCCCTCTTTTTGTTTGTTACGATGATCGTGCCAGCCGTTCCGTCTTGCGCAAAAGACACCGCGGGCGACAAGTATCTCAAAGCGGCTCAGGACTTCGCGGAGACCGTTATTCGCAAAGGTTGTGACATTTACGGAGATAAGCACACACCGCTCTTTGTTGACGGTCTTCATATCACGACCCTAAAGCCGGCGATATGGAAGAAGGACGGCCAGTCCTGGGTCTTATCGAACTTCGCCAGTCAGCAGCCCTTGATTCGCCTTCTTGACGGCCTGAGCACACTGACGGACGATCCCAGGTATCGTCAGGCTGCGGCGGACGCCACGGGCTATGCGCTAAAGCACCTGCAATCCAGAAACGGGCTTCTGTATTGGGGCGGGCACATGGCTTGGGATCTGAAGACGGACCGGGCGGTCGGCCAGTACGCCGGCACGCATGAGATGAAGGGGCACCAGCCTTACTACCGTTTCATGTGGCAGATCGATCCTGATGCGACGCGAAAACTGATGGGGGCCATCTGGGCAACGCATATTCTTGACTGGCGGCGAATTGACTACAACCGCCATGCGAATACCGAAAAGCCGGCGACGCCGCAGTGGAACCACGAGTTCGCCGAGGATATCGAGGTGCCGTTCCCGACGGATGGAGGCAACCTGTCGTTTGCCAACGTCACGCCGTCTTTGATTCACGCCGGAACCATGCTGGCGATGCTGGACAAGAGTAACGATGCTCTCACATGGACGCGCCGGCTGGCTTATCGCTGGCAACAGGCGAAGGACCCGCAAACTGGCTTGTGCGGCGGACAGCTCAGCTATCGCAAGAACGACCGGGCACAAGACGCCCTCGGGCACGTTCATCCGTCGATCAACGAAGCCAAGATTGTTGCTTCGTATCATCAGACGTCCCGTTACCATCGTATGCCTCTGGCTCAAATGCAGGCCGCCGAAACGTTGCTTGAAGCCGGGGCGCAATACGCCGATGTGGGCAGCGAATTCATCGCGTGGGCCGTCGAAGACCTGAAAACATACTTCAATCGCTGCTACGATCCGAAGACGGAGCGGTTCACCGCCATGATGATCGACGGCACGCCTATTCAGTGGCGCCAGGCCAAGACGGGATACTATACCCCGGAGTCTTTTGCGCCGTGTGCTCCGGACGGCTATCTGCTCTGGGGCTATGCAATGGCCTATCGACTTTCCGAAGACGCGGAGCTGTGGAAGATGATTCGTCAGTTGGCGAGGGCCATGAAACTCGGCGACGTGGACTCGCCATCAGGCGGGGAGCAGACGTTGAATCTTAATACAAACAGTACGGATTGGCGGATCATCTACGCGATGCTCGAGCTGCACCGAGCTACCGGCAATCGCTCAATGCTCGATACGGCGTGCCGTATCGCAGACAATCTCTTAAGACTACAGTCCTCCACGGGTCTGTTCCCGAGGCCGAAACGGGAATATGCCCGGACAGGCGACGAAATCCCGCTGGCGCTTCTGCACTTGGCAGCGGCTTTGCGAGGAGCGAGCGATAGGATACCGCCGCCCGCGTTCGACAGCCGGTTCTTTCACTGCGAATATGACGGCCCGCTGGCCGAATACCAAAAGAAGCGAGCCGACGCGAGGACATACGATAACTATGTATTCTACGGATCACCTTGACAAAATCCGTGCTTGGAAATTGAATCATCATTATAGGATCTCCGACTCTGCTTTACGGGCACTACGGCGCGACAAAATATTCGCGGAGGGGCGATTTTCACTCAAGAAAAAGTTGACAATCCAATACGTGGGTGCTAATTTGGATAAGCGAGGGGTTGGTTAGCTGTTAATTTAAGGATTGAAGATACGGAAATCTATTGTAGGAGGCAAGAAAATGCGATTTCACGCCAGTTTCCTCATTTTTATCGTCACCGCTGTTGTTGTATCCGTTGGTTTCGCTCAGCAAACACCCCCCGCGACCAGTCCGACAGCGACCATGGCGGCGGGCGAGCCGAACCTCGCTGAGGCCCCATCTTATCCTTACGACGCTTTAATTACCGGCGACCGGGTGAAGATTCGCTCCGGCCCGGGCACGAATTTTTATCACTGCGGCTTTCTCAATAAGGGCGACCGGGTCACCGTTGTGGCCCGGCAGTTCAGTTGGTCTCGTATCGTTCCGCCGGCCGGCACGTTCTCCTGGATCGCGGAACAGTACGTCCAGAAGGACCCGGACAATCCCGGCATTGGAATCGTCACCGGCAACAGCGTCCGAGTCTACGCCGGTTCCGACTACGAGAGGGCCATGTATTCCACGACGAAGCAAGGTTTGCTCGACAAAGGCGAGAAGGTCAAGCTGCTGGGAGAGCAGGCGGACGGATACTACAAGATAGCCCCTCCGTCTTTTGCTTATCTCTGGGTGAGCACCCAGTACACGGAGCCGGTTCCGAATCTCGTTCAGACTCCGCCGTCGACTCCCGCCACGGCGGTCGAGCCGGTACCCCAGGGACCGAATGATACGAACGCCGTGACCGTCACGGCGGTTACTCCCGAATCCAAGGCGGAGCCTACGTCGTTTCTCGCACGCTACCGTGAGTTGGAGAAAAAGGTAAAAGCCGAGCGTGCCAAGCCTCTGGAAGAGCAGGATTATACGGAGTTGAAAAAAGAGCTGACGGAGATTGTCAACGATAAGGAGTCCGGGCGGGTCGCACGCTATGCGCAGTATGTGCTCGGGCAGATAGAGGGCTACGAGCTGGCGCTGACTGTGTCCAAGCAACTGAAGCTTCAGAGCGAGCAATTGCAGAAAACCGAAGCGGGTATCCAGAAGGCTCGCGAGGCAAAACTGGCAGAAGTAAAGAACTTAGGCAAGTATGCCATTGTCGGGATACTTCAGCCGTATGCGACTTTTGGTCCGGGCAACTACCGGATCGTTGACTCCTCCGGAAAAATGGTCTGCTACGCCCTGCCGAGCGGGGCGGCCGAAAAGATGGATCTGAAGAAATTCATCGGTAAGAAAGTGGGCCTCGTCGGGAAGATCGAGCCTAACATGGCGACGAAGAAAGCGCTCGTGCGATTCACGCAAATCGACCTGATGAAGTAGTTGAGAGTGACTAAAGTGTCTAAAGTTAAAAGTGCCTAAAGTGGACCAGTGCGTCTTTCAACTTTAGGCACTTTAGCTCACTATGGTCACTCACCATCGAGGACTCTGATGCGGGCAGAGTATCCGGCTTAGAAACTGTCACAGGCCCGGTATGCTTCGATGACCGCCATCTCACCTTCCTTGCCGCGGATGCTCTTGCCGTGCTCCATGCACAAGACGCCTTTGTAACCTTTGTTGTAAAGGTGCTTGAAGACATTCTTGAAATTGATTTCCCCGGTGCCGGGTTCTTTCCGGCCGGGATTGTCACCCAGGTGGAAGCTGGCGATCTCGCTCCATGCCTTGTCGATGTTCGGGATCAGATTGCCCTCGGTGATCTGCTGGTGATAGATGTCATCGACAATCTTGACCGAGGGGCTGTTGACCGCCTTGCATATCTCGTACGCTTGGGGAATCCTCGTGAGGAACAGGCCCGGATGGTTCGTCCAGGCGTTGAGCGGTTCGAGGACGAGCACGAGTCCCGACGGCTCCACCACCTCGGCGCAACGCTTGAGATTCTCGATGACGTTGGTCGTTTGATAACCCCATTCCAGGCCCTCATCGTAGTGGCCCGGCACGACCAGCGCCCACTTGGCATTGACCCGTTTGGCGCACTCGACGCCCTGCTTCATCCGGCCGATCAGCATCTTGCGGATTTCCGGATCGCGCGTCACGAACGACTTGACGCCGAAGTCGGCGTACAAGACGAACGGACCGAGCGTCATGTCCAGCCGGCTCAGCTCCCGCGTGATTTTCTCTTGCACGTCCACCGGCTTTCCCATCAGGCCGTTGTCGAACATTGCTGAAAAGCCCTGGTCGGACATGAACTTGATCTGGTCGATCAGATCACTTCCCGCGAGCTCCTTGAACATTCCGAAGCCCGGCGCGTACTTGAGCTTGAATTTCCCGGAGGGCGTGGCCGCCCGCGTGGTCGATACGCCCGTCGAGATCGCCACGGCCGCCGCGGCTGCGGAGGCCATCAAGTCCCGGCGGGACATCCTGTTGCGTCGATTGTCATTCTTTTGTACGTCTTGCATTGCGACTACTCCTACTTTCATCCCCTCTTTATTTCCCTTTCGATTGCTACGCGACTACGGACACTTTGAGATTGCTTCGTCGCCCCGGTAAAACGGCATCGGGACGCCTCACAAGGCACGTAGTACACGTCTGTTTACTTCTTAAACGCGGTCCATTTCTGCTTGCTCTTGGCGCTGGCCAGGACGGTCTCGATAAAGAGCATCCCGCGCAGGCCGTCGTCGACGCTCGGAAAGTCCAGGGCGAGAGGATCGGGTTTGGTCCTCGTGATCTTGGCCCGGACGGCATCGGCGAAGTTGCAATAGTTGTTTGCGAAGGCTTCCAGGAACGCTTCGGGATGGCCCGACGGCAAACGCGTGGCCCGTCCGGCGGCGGCACTCTTGGCGGCGACGTACGGGTTGCCCCGACGCCAGACCTGAAGCGGCCCGTCCGGTTCCTTCACGTACAGATAGTTGGGATGCTCCTGGTGCCATTCCAGTCCCTTCTGTTCGCCGTAGATCCAGATGGCCAGATTGTTCTCCTCGCCGATGGAGACCTGGCTGACGTGTAAAACGCCGCTGGCGCCATTGTTGAAACGCAGCAGGACGTTGCCGTCGTCGTCGAGCCGCCGGCCCTTGACGAAGATCGACAGATCGGCGCAGAGCTGCTTGATCTTCAAACCCGAGATGTACTCGGAGAGGTTCTCGGCGTGCGTGCCGATGTCACCCATACTTCCGGCGCCGCCGCTTTGCTTCGGATCGGTGCGCCAGGCGGCTTGCATCTGGCCGGTCTTCTCCAGGGCCGTCGCGAGCCAGCCTTGCGGATACTGCACGACGATCTTGCGGATCTTGCCCAATTCGCCGCCGCGCGCCATGTCCCGCGCGAGCTTGACCATCGGGTAGCCCGTGTAGTTGTGCATCAGGCCGAACACCTTCTTGGTCTTCTTGACAACCTGCTTGAGCTCCTTGGCCTCTTTGACGTTGAGCGTCATGGGCTTTTCGCACATCACGTGGAAGCCCGCTTCGAGGAAATCCCGGGCGATCGGGAAGTGCCAGTTGTTGGGCGTGGTCACCGACACGAAGTCGATCCTCTCGCCCTCGGGCAATTGCGATTCACTTTCGATCATCTGCTGGTACGTGCCGTAGACGCGCTTGGGATCGAGCAGAAGCTCGCGTCCCTGTTGTTTGGACTTGCGCGGGTTGATATCGAACGCTCCGGCCACCAGGTCGATGCCGCCGGCCAACCGCGATGCCTTACGGTGCACAGAACCAATGAACGCTCCCGGACCGCCGCCAATCATTCCCATCTTCAATTTTCTGTCGAGTCCCATTACCTGCTCCTTTCGTAAATAGCGGAAAGACCATCCTGTGTTTTAACAAACCATCTCAATCGGTCATAAATATATCGCAGCCCACGCGCCTCCGCAAGGCGCAGTTGAAAAGAAAATGCCGCCGGACATAAGGAGCCGCTCCGCGGGGTTACTCTAATAGACCCCTCGACTGCGCTCGGGGTGACAGGGAAGCGGCGCCTCGGATGACAATCGAAGCGGCTGCGTCTGTCTCGCCTCGCACGCCAACCCAAGCCGTTTGCCTCTTGTCATGTCGAGCGAAGTCGAGACATCTGGTTCCCGATGAAACGTGTTTCTCCTTGTCGGCTGGATTCCTCCGCTCGGCCCCGCCTCGGTCGGAATGACAACGCCGCGCGTGATAGGATCGCACGCCGTGTCTCCACATGCGCCGGGATTGCCCGCACGGACTTCGGGATCGGAACGTCGCGTACGCGCTCCTTTCCGGGTTCTTGACAATGTCTTTCACAACGAGTACTTTGCATACGGAATGCTCTACGTGAATGATGATTTGAGCTTGCGTAACGTACTTGCACTACGGGGACCAATATGAAGAGCGATGTCAGGCCGGTATCTGTTGAGTTGTACTACATCCCAATCGAGACGCGAGTTCCGCTGAAGTTCGGGCCGGAGACGTTGACTTTCGTCCTTTGTGCGAGGGCTTGCGTCACGGTTGCGAATGACCTGGGGCAGACGGCGCGGGGTTGGGGCGAGACGCCGCTGAGTGTCCAGTGGGCCTGGCC
>CAYZAH010000118.1:0-9131 GCA_964475805.1 uncultured Pirellulales bacterium
GTCCACCGCGAAGGCTGTGGATGAGACGCCACACGAAGCGGCGATCGCTCCCGCCTTCAGAAGTTGGCGTCGAGTGACCCCTGATCGCCCTATGGTCTCGCGTGGTTTTCCTGACATTTTCATTCTCCAAAGAATGACGCGCCCGTACCGATCATAACGTCCAGCCGTCTCGAAACTTCCTCTGGACGTATTGGTTGGCGGCTTCGTCGTTGGTGATCCTCATGTTCGGGCCGTCCCACGCGAGCTTCCTTCCCACGCGCATGGCGATATTGCCCAGAAGGGGCGTCTCGGTCAAGAGACCTCCGTGCTTCACGAAATCCGAGCCGGCCGGCTCACCGCCCCGGCATGCATTGATCCACTCCTTGTACTGCCCCGGCGAACGCGGAAGCACCTTGGGGGGCCGCCCATAGCTTTGCATCCTGGATTCGGGGACCAGGCGGTGGCCCATGAGCGTGCCCTTCTCGCCGATGTAGATGACCCCTGAGACCCCTCGGCCGGGCTCGAGGCCTTTGGGCCGGGGCGGATCATAGCCTTCGTCATACCAGGTCAGCGCGACTGGCGGCATACCGTCGCGTGCGGGAAACTCGTATCGCACTTTGAACTTTCGCGGGTAAACCTCCGGGCCAAGTTCCACGCACTCGGCCTCGACGCTGACCGGGGACGTCAGTTTGAGTGCTTTGAAGACGGTCGATAGTATATGACAGCCCATGTCTCCCAAGGGACTGGTTCCGAAGTCGCGCCAGTCCCGCCATCGCCAAGGATGGTAGGCCGGGTGATAAGGCCGCTCCGGCGCGGGTCCCAGCCACAAGTCCCAGTCAAGTCCTTCGGGTACCGGCGGCGTCTCCGGCGGACGCGTGCCCCATTTCGGTGGGGCCCAGAACCGCTTATTGAGCTTGACGTACACCTCGTGTACCGGCCCGATCGCGCCATCCAATATAAACTCCTGCACGAGACGTGCCTCTTCCGTGGCCTGCCCCTGGTTACCGAGCTGGGTGGCGACCTTGGCCTTGCGTGCCGCCTCCGTAACACGCCGCGCTTCATAGACGGAGTAGGCTAACGGTTTCTCGCAGTACACGTGTTTGCCCCGTTTGATCGCGGCCATCGTGACAACGGCGTGGGCGTGGTCCGGAATAGCCACCACCACGGCGTCCACGTCCTCACGGTCGAGAAGCTCTCGGTAGTCGGCGTAAGCGTTGCACGCTCGGTACGTGCCGGCGTTCTTATTGCTGGCGTAATGTTCGTTGACCTTCCGCTTGGCCGGCTCCCAGCCGCCCAGCCGCCGGTCCTTACCCTGAGTCCATTCCCATGAGAGGTAGCCGCCGCCTTCACGATTGACGTCGCAGACGGCTGTCACTTGCACCTCATCGAGCTGGAGCAGGTTGAACAGGTCGACTTGTCCCTGGCCGCCCAGGCCGATGCATGCTAACGTGGTTTTCTCGCTCGGCGCTACCCGCCCGGGTCCGCCCAACACCGCTCGGGGCAACACCGTAAACGCCGATGCGGCCAGAGCGCCTCTAAGAAATTCGCGGCGACAGGTCTTGGAGACGTGCACGCCGCGCCTATTGTGCTTTGGGGAATGCGCGTTTGTCATATTGCTGTCCTTCCAGATGTCCTTGTCACGTTAAGCATCATGATACCTTGCTGGCCGCCGCCTAACAACAGAAAAAGCCGCGCACGAGCCTCTTGCCACGCTGCGTTCTATTGAGCGTCAACGCATTCAGTGAATCGGAGTTTATTCGCGGCCAGACCTGAGAAACAAAGCCAATTTCCCTTCACATTGTTTAGCGGGCGGGTGTATAATGGGCGCGGGACTGGCTCTTTTTGATGGCGTCTTTCCCTCAAAAGGTGCCTGTCCTTCTCGTTCGAAAGGGACAGTCAGCTTTCTAAACAGCAGAAAGCAGACAGTCCCCCTAAGGCAAAAGACAATCTGTGAAAGGGGTTGGAGATGACTCGTAGAGATTTTACCCGGCGGCAGTTCATCGCGGCGGCGTCGGCGGGGTCAATTATGTCGGTCGCCTCAAGAACCATTCCCGCCTATGGCAACTTGACGAACAAGACGAAAAAGCTGGCGATTCTAGGCGGCGAGCCGGTCAGGAAAAGCAAGAGCTGGCCGGAATGGCCGTATTGGGACGAAAAGGTTGTTAATTCCGTTGTGAAAACGACCAAGAGCCGGGTCTGGTGTCGGATTCAATCCAAAACCGGGACGGTGCCCACCTTCGAGAAGAAATACGCCGAGTTGATCGGTGCGAAGTATTGTGTGGCCGTCGGTTCCGGAACCCAGGCTTTGCATACGTGCGTCGAAGCGCTCGATATCGGTCCCGGCGACGAGGTCATTACCTCACCTTATACCGATCCCGGGACGATTGCGTCTATTCTGTCCGCCCGGGCCTTGCCTGTATTAGCTGACTTGGACACTGCATCGTATCAGCTTGATCCCGACGACGTGGAACGACGGATCACGGAGAATACCAAGGCGATCATGCCCGTTCACATGATGGGCCAGCCTGCTCACATGGAGCGGTTCATGCAGATCGCCAGGAAGCACAACCTGAAGGTGATCGAGGACGCCGCCCAGGCGCATTTGTCCGAGTACCAGGGCAAGAAGCTGGGCACTATCGGCGATCTCGGCTGCTTCAGCTTCCAGTCGAGCAAGACCATCGCATGCGGCGAAGGTGGCGGGATCGTCGGCGACGACGAAGAGCTAATGGACAAATGCTACACCGTCCAAAACCACGGCACGTCCCGCCGGGGTCAAACCGAAGTAGCCGGGCCGAAGTACCGGATGAACGAGTTCGAGGCGGCTGTGTTGCTCGGTCAATGGCCCGGGATTCTCGACCGCTTCAAACGCCGGAATGAAAACGCCGCTTACTTGACCGTCAGGCTCAAAGACGTCCCCGGCATCCGTCCGCAAAAACTGTACGAAGGCACAACGAGCGGTTCGTATTACCTGTACGCCACGTCGTACCTGAAAGAGCACTTCAATGGCGTCGATCGTGCCAAGTTCCTCAAGGCCATCGCCGCCGAAGGCGTCGGCCTCAGCCCATACATTGCGCAAGGCTTGCACCGAGAGCCCTGGGTCGATCACATTCTGAGTCGGCCGGTCTACACGAAGATGTTCTCTGCCAAGCGGCTGCGCGAGTATCGTGAGCAACTCCCTTGTCCCAAGTGCGACCAAGTCTGTCAGGAAATGGCCATGATCTGGGCGTCGGGACCATTGCTCGGGAGCAAAGAAGACATGGACGACATCGCGAACGCCATTATCAAGGTTTACGAAAACAGAGATAAGCTGGCGTCGGTGTGACGACGAGGTTATCAGGTCACCAGTACTCAACAATGAATATCGAATATTGAATTTCGAATTACGAATGTCGAGGTAAGACGTCCGACCAGTGGAGCCGAGTGTCTTTTCCTTCATCATTCGATATTCGGCGTTCGATATTCGATATTCACTATTCTTCCTGATAACCTGATATCCACTACCTGATTCCCTGGTATCCTGATCCCCTTTGTTTCACTTGGTCTTTTGCAGCGTTTGCTTTGCCCGGCGGGTCACGTCCTGATTGTTCGTGGCGTTGAGCACTTTCTCCAGCGCATTCGCCACTTCTTTCGGATTTTGCCCGACGATTTTCTCGCTGATCGCCACGGCGGCGAAGCTCGCTTCGAGCTTAGTGGCCGGGTCGTCCAGGTGGGACATCGCCATCGAGAGTGCCTCAGGCGACGGTATGGTGCCCAGCACACCGAGCAGAAGTTTTGTTTCCTGGTCGCGCTTAACCAGCCCTGCGGCTTGCTTGCACATAGCGAGTTTCTCGCTGGTCGAGAGGTTCTCGTCGCGAATCAGGCTAATATAGCCGCGCAGGGCAGCCGTCTTATTGGCTTCGTCGGACGATGTCTTGGCCAGTTTGAGCAGGTCGGGCGCCGCGTCCGCCGTCTTCCACCCGCATAGCGAACGGAAGGCGGCTGAACGGACCTGACCATTGCTATCATTGATCGCCGCACGGACGGCTTCGAGCGCATCTGGTCCGCCGATGACACCTGAGACGTCGAGCAAGACGCTCTTTTGTGCGGGCGAGGCCCGGCCTAACAGGGCGGTCAGCTTACCCGTGTTGGATTGTGGATTATCCGTCTTCGTGCAGACCGCGCTCAAGGCCCGCTCGACCGCGCTAAGGTCCTGGGATTCGGTCGAACGCATGAGTATGTCGAGCAGCGGCGAGATTTCGCTTGGACCTCCGAGTTCTCCAACTTTGCGAATGGCCGCCGGACGAACCTTCGGATCGGGGCCTTCCGCCGCCTTCAATAATGCCGGCATGCTTGATACCATCCGACGACGTCCAATCAGTTCCAGTGCGGTGAGCTGTTGGTTGGTGTCGCCGTCTTCGAGCATTTGCATCACGGCGTCATGAGCCTGACGCCCCGGCATCGCGGCCAGCGCCTCCTGAGCAGTTTGGCTGACCTGGCGGTCGGCGTCGGCCAGTAGTCCCACCAGCACCGGCACGGCTGAGCCGTCGCCAATCTGCGGGAACGCCTTGATGGCCTCGATGCGAACATTCTTCGCACTGTTCTTCGCCAGAGAAGTCAGTGTGGGTAATGCAGCGGGGTCCCCACGTTTGCCGAGCGTCCAGATGACCAGGATTTGGTTGTCGGCGGGCAGTTGCTTGACCGCACCGGTCAGCGCACGAGTTACCTCCTCACCCGGCATCTCCAGCGCGGTCTGACAAGCGGCCGAGAACAGGACATAGTCGTCGCTTGTCAGATGCTCGCGCAGCAGCTCAACTCCATCGTCGCCTCGCGCCAGGATGGCTCCGCGAAGAGCACCGCCCCGAACCTGGTGCGGGCCATCCAGCTTGCGGAGCTGATCGTAGATAGCCACGGCTTGTTGCGCCTGGTCTTCAGCGGCAAACCTCTCAGCGCAGCGGAACAGACCTTCGCAGACGTTCAGCCTGTCTTGTCCCGAGGCATATCCCAACCGGGCTTGCAGTGCCGCCGCTGCCGCGGAATTGCCGATGCTCCCCAACGCCCGCGCCGCCGCCCGAGACACCGTGGGATCGGAATCTTTCAGCAATTTCGCCAAAGCGGGGACCGCCTTGGCGTCCCGGCGAACGCCGATGCTTCCAATGACGCCGACCAGAGGCATTCCTTTGACCTCGTCGAGTGCATCGCGAAAGGCCTCATCCACAGCCGGGTCCGGAATCGGTTCTAATCCGTAGCGGGCCATGTGGGAGAGCTTCTCGTCGCCGAGCAACGACGCCAACGCTGGAATGGCGTTCTTGGTGCCGATATAGGACAGTCCTCTGCACGCGTCGACCTTTTCTTTGAGCGATGCATCTTCCGACTGAATCACGGCGATCAGCTTAGTCTCGTCCGCCCTGGCCGGGACCGTCTGGGCGAAGGACCGCACCGCGCCGACGCCTAACAAAGCAATTACCAGAATGATGTGTATCTTTGACTTTGACATGGTTTGATTTCCTTTCGGTTAAGGTGTCGTCCTCAGATGATCCACGGTTCTCGCATGGCACGCGAGCGAAACCGGTTCGCTTCGTCGTCATTGATGAATTCGAGTTTGACCGGATCGAATTTCAGATCGCGTTTGAGCCACATGCAGATGTTCGCCGCGTGCACCGTCGTCATAGACCGCCACATCACGACTGGATTGGCGACCGTCTGGCGGCGGGTTTTGATGCAATCGAGGAAGTTGCGAACGTGACTCATCGGCCGCTCGGTGCGGGCCTGATAGTCGTAGACGAGCTTTCTGAAGTCGTCGAGCATGGCCGGCGACGAAACGTCCGGCTGCGAGTACCCATCCGCTGCGGCTACCCAACCCTCGGTGCCTTCGTAGCGCACGCCGCACGAGCCGTGCCAGTACTTCTTATCCATATCGCGTTCCAGGATCATCTCGATGCCGTTGGCGAATTTGGTGACCATGCCGTCGCCACTTTCGTTGGGGACGTACTTATATTCGATGGCGGAAGTATCCGCGGCGCCCATGCCCACCTGACATTGCGCGAACGTGTGGGCGCCCCATTCGCCGATGCAACTGGTGTGGAAATCGTAGAAGCCTCGCCAGCCGCCGCGCGTGTACGAGGAGTTGTAGGGTCGCCAGGGACACGGGCCGAGCCATGCGTCCCAGTCTACCTCGCTCTTGGGAGGCAGGGGTTCGGCGGGCAGCCAGTCGTGCCGCATCTCCGCCGCGTCCCATGGGGCGATGTGAGCGCGAACCGTGTGCACGTCACCGAGCCGACCCAGGCGGAGCATTTCGTTGCAGAACGTGAAGTTACCTTCGCTGAGCCGTTGCGTGCCCGTTTGGTAAATGCGGCGATAGCGTTTTGCGGTCTCCACCACCGCCTTGCCTTCGGCGATGGTCATGCACGATGGCTTTTCCGAATAGACGTCCTTGCCCGCGCGCATGGCCATGATGGAGGCCAGGGCGTGCCACCGGTCGCCTGTGGTGACAAGCAGACCGTCGATATCCGTGCGCTCGGCGAGAAACTCAGGCGTGTTGGAATATAACTTGAAGTCCGTGTTGCCGTAGTGCGTATCCACGATTTGCTTGACCCTCTCGCGACGGGCCTTCTGTGGATCGACGTCGGCGACGAATTGCACGTCTGCTTCCGGCAGCATCCAGCGCAGGTCGTGCGAGCCGCGGTTGCCGATACCGAGTCCGCCCATGATGATGCGTTCGCTCGGGGCGACTCTTCCGCCGCGACCGAAGGCCGTGGCTGGGACGATGCACGGCACCGCCGCCAGCGCCGCTCCGCCACAGGCGGACTTCAGGAAGGCTCGCCGCGATAGATTCGGACCGGAGGCGAGCTTTGTCGAATGCTTGTTTCTTGACATGAGAAATCTCCTTAAATTGCTTCTTGTAGGGTGGACTTTGGTAATGATGGTGGGGCAAGCCCCACCCTACATGTTTCGTTTCTCGATGGACGCCAAAAGCCCGGCCACCGCCATCGAGGTTCAACCAGCCGGAGATTCTAACAGAAAAGGGGCAGGCCTTTCAAGTAGTCCCCGTTTTTTTGAAATCTCTCCGCGTTGACTGTGACGCTCTGGCCCTCCTTTCAGGATGAGAACCAGATAACAGATACGTGTAAGTAGACTTTGAAGAATTTGTGCGATTCGTCGCACCCTGCCGGTTAGTCATGTCGGTCGGGAGCCATTAGCTCGACCGGTTCGGATTTGTGGCCGGCTCGATCATAGACGTACACACAAACATCCGTTACGTTAGGCTCCGGTATGGACACCCACACAGGAGGTAAGGTTTCTTTCCAATACTCACGTGACATCTCCAGATTCATGTCAATACCCACGCCCTTCGCATAGTCGTCCCATTTCTTTGTGTCCGCTTGCTGGCCAGCGTCGCGTACGTGTATAGGTACGATTTTGAGAATACCGACGTCGGGCCACTGGAAGTGGACGAAGGCGGGGTATTCTTCGGTGAGTACCTGTTTTGTACCGTTGGGATCGATGTGGTGCTCCTCGATGCCGAATCCGATGACGTCCATATCTTCGTCGAAGAAATTGATCGCTAGTGCCGTGACGGGCCGTGAAAGGTCGGCCCAAAATAAAATGGGCTCGGGATTGATGGCTTGATCTTGCCATCTCGACAACGCCAACCTGGCACGCTCTTTGACACCGGGCATTTTCCCATCGGGGCCTTCTCCGTTACTCAGTGCTTTCAGACCCTCCTCGACCATTCCTGGACCGATCCCCACCAGGTAATAGACGCCGTCCAGCTTTCCGAAGCAATAGGACGAGCAGAACTGTTTGACGTTCTCATCGTTGGTGACCCACTCGATCTCCATCATGCCGAGAGGCTTGAGTGTCGCATATTTCCTGAAGATTTGATCGTCTCGCTCAAGTCGCTTCCGGGATATGCGCTTTATCTTGTGTTCGACGTCGAACGTGAGGTTCTTCCTGAATTCCATCCGATTCATCTGTGCCGAAGGGCCGCTCCCGATATGAACAAGCTCCATCAAGGCATTAACATCTTTTTTGTCATGAGCCTCTTGGTACGCTTCGGCTAATGCTTTGAACGATCTCCTGCCGTCATCTTCTTGCCGCTCACATGAATTGCATCCGACGATAACTACAAGACTAACGATCCGCAATGCCGTCGCCCACAACGACATAAGTCCTCTCTCGAAAAAGGCTTTATCCGAATCTCGTTTCTTTAGTAGCATCACGGCGGTCCTTCATCATCCCTAATCTTCCCAGGCGAGCTTACGGCCTGGCGGGCCGACGGCGGGGCCGGGGTCGTGGCCTTTGAGCCAGACGATGTTTTTTTCGGAATCGTACTCGATCCAGTCGCAGCAGTACGAGGGGCCACAGCCGGAATTGACGACACAAACGTCCTTCCAGTGTTTCTGCCCGTCGATCATCGTCAGAAGCTCGAATCCTCTGGCTTCCCACTCGTCGAGCATATCTCTGAGACTAATTTCGTCCATACACCCATCGCGAAAGAGAAGGCCGTCATGCCAGCGTACGTCCGTGAGGATCGAGAACTCCTTTTCGAAAACATCGTCGCCGAGTTTCTCTCGGATTTTCCGGACCGGAACAATCACGCTGCAATATTCAAGTTTAATTGCCATATTTCAGATTGTCTCCATCCGTAGAGGTCTTAGAATTTAGCCGCTTCCGGCGGATTCGTTGAGGTAACCTGTTTGGAACGTTCGGCTCTCAAGCGGTGATTAAATTGAGACAATGCTACGGAGTATGTTATTGTGATCGAAAGCAGGCATGCCAGGGCGACGATCAGGATTTTAATGGTCTCCGGAGTTTGAGCAAACGACTTGAATCGGGAGATGATAAATATGAGAATTCCAAAAATGATGACCATTACCGCTATTGCAGATACCTGAGTAATTGGGTCCGGCGGAGTGATAATTACCGAAGCGATTGAAAAAGATAAAAGTATGATAAATAGTAACAGTGGTTTTCTGAGGAGTATGGATCTTCCCGTCTCACCGTTCCTTTTTCCGTCTACGCTGGTCGAGTCTTCATTACCGTCCCTAACGGGTTGCTCTTCGTCACCCAATAAAAGCAAATATTTGGAGGTTAGGAAGAATATGATGGGAACAATGAGTAGCAAGACCACCATGCCAAAGATATAGCCGGCGTATGTTCCGACAAGATCGGTT
>CAYZAH010000119.1:0-9121 GCA_964475805.1 uncultured Pirellulales bacterium
CATCTTCAATTGGATCGAGCCAGGACGGTCTGGGCAATGGAAGTCCATATGAATTTGACAAGCGTTCCACACCTTCTTGTGCTTTTATGAAAGCCCAGGAGTACGGAAAGGCATCCACAATATGAAAGTAGGACTTGAACGCAACCTGATAATCTTGATCTTTCTCTTGTGTTTGAGCTTTTTGAAGGATTCGCTGAGCCTTGCGTTCGGAGCAGGCCAGAGTGACGATGATGATCGCGTAGGCAATGAAAAGGATGATCCTTAGCCAGGGAAATCGGCGTTCTTTTTTCGTGGAGGTTGGCTCCGCCTTCAGGGCCTGCACAGACCCAGGAGATTCACTTTCCGATCTTTCCGCTTCACTATCCTGTCTTTGATCTTGTTCATCTTCCGGCAGTTTGGGAGATTCACGGGGAGGCCTACTCTCTCTGATCATCTTTTCTCCCACGAGCCACTCTCCACAGAAACGGCACTTTTTGGCATCCGGCTGTATAAGCTCAGCGCAAAAGGGGCACTTGATTCGGTCTTCCGCCATCGGTCCTATACCTCCCAATTTAGACGCGAACTTCTATTCTACGGACGCAAACTCGCACTGGTGTCAACCAAAGGTTCACGTCAGTATACATGTGTCGCCGCATACACTTCAAGCAGTTTAGCAAGAAGAAAAACAATTTTGGTAGGCCGGATGAGTGGATCAGTGGTGGGAATCTTTGGGTGACGGGCCAGTTCTTAATCGGGCGAAGGTGTTCGCGATTCGTTGTTTGGCGCGAGCGAGGGCGATCGTGCGGTCGAGTTTCCTCAACTGCAAATCGTCGCCGTCCAGGCTCCGGGCTTTCTGGATTCTGTCGGCTGCGTCGGCCAGGCGGCCCGTTGTCAGGTAGACAAACGCGGAGTCTTTGAGAGTGGGAACGTGCTCGGGGCGCAGGTCCAGCGCGTGGGAGAAGAACTCCGAGGCGTTTTTGTAGTCGCCGCGCAGGGCGCTGACGACGCCGAGATAGTAGTAGGCGTCGGCATTGGAGCCGTCCACTTCGATAGCCCGCATCAGGCAGTGCATCGCGTGGGCCGAATCGTCGATTTCCATGAACATGGACCCCATCGAAATCAGCGTGGCCGCGTCTTCCAACGTGAGCTTCAGTTCGGAGAGCAAATACGCTCCGGCCTCAGTCTTTCGGCCCATCATTACCGCATACTGGGCTAATCTGTAACACGGTCCCTGGAGCGTCCGGTCTTTCTCGCTGGCCTGATTGTACAGCTCCACCGCCCGCTCGTAATCCTCGTTGTGGAAGGCGATCTCTCCAAGATAGAAGAAAGCGGCGGCGAAGTCCGGCTTCAATTCGAGAATCCTGTTGAACTTCTCCTTTGCCGACTCGATATCGCCGGCCTCAAGCAGGAACAGGCCGAAGTCGAAAATGACATCGATGTCGCCCGGATTGCTGCGAAGCTCGATCAGGAAATGCTCCCGGCTGTTCTCGAAGTCGCCGTCGGACCAATACGCCTGAGCGATCCGGTAGTGGATTTGCGGGTGAGTCGACTCGAGCTCGGCCGTGCGAATCCAACAGTGAATGGCTCGCTTGTACAGGCCGCGTGCGAAAAGGCTGTTACCGATATTGTAGAAGCACAACGCACACTCCGGCTTGATCTGCTGGGCGAGGTAGAACATCTGCTCGGCCATATCGTGCAATCCCATTTCGGTGTAGGCGATGATGCGATTGCAGTAGCTTGGCTCGAATTCGGGGTCCAGCTCCTGGATGTGCTCGAAGGTCTCGATGGCCAGATCGTACTGGCTGGTGCGCGTATAGTCCACGGCTAGAGAGTTCAAAATCTCCGGGTCCTCGGGACTGAGTTGCAGAGCCGTTTCGTATTCGCTGATCGCGTCCTCGAACCGGCTCATCGCGTCCAGCGTCAGGGCCTTGTTGAAGTGAAGCGAGCTGCTGGCCGGATTGACGTCGATGGCCATCTCCAGCTCGATAAGGGCCTGGGACATCTTACCGTCTTCGTAAAGCTCAAACGCCAGCCGGGCCTTTTGCTCCGAGGCGTCATAGGGACCAAAATCCAAATCGTCGAAAATCATGAACCACCCTTACCATTTATGACTTATGATTTGCGATCTATGATTGCGGCTCACGCTCGACGACAGTGACAATCGTAAATCGCAAATCGAAAATTCTAAATCCTGACCCCGCTTATATCGCCTATAAAACGCCGGGGCGTTAGTTGTTTGTCGAGATTGGCGGGCCTTTCGCATTTAGCAATATTCCGTTAGACCTTCGGCTCCCAAGCCTTTATAATCGCAAATGTTATTTCCGGCGTGCAAATAGCCCGTGCCCGAGGCGTTGGGCGGCGAGCTGTTTTTCTGGAAAGCCGTCGCGTATAGTCTTATAATGTTCGCTTAAGAGGCAGCAAACACGAACATGAAATAAACGCTGTGTGCCACAATTGTTTGGGGACGCAAAGACATGATCAATGAGATGAAAGGTCAGATAACGGCCGGCGAGGGGAGCTACGGAATCGTCGTAAGCCGGTTCAACGAGTTTATTACCTCTAAGTTGCTCGGCGGGGCGATCGATTGTCTCCAGCGTCACGGGGCCGCCGATGAACAGATCTCAGTCGTCTGGGTGCCTGGCGCCTGCGAGATCACACAAGCCGCCAGGAAACTCGCCGACAGCGGCAAATACGTCGCCGTGCTCTGCCTGGGTGCGGTCATCCGAGGCCAAACCGCCCATTACGACTACGTCTGCCAGCAAGTCGTCCGGGGAGTTGGACAAATCAACTATGAGTCGAAGGTCCCGGCTGTATTTGGCGTTCTGACCTGCGAAACGCTCGAACAAGCGGTCGAACGCGCGGGAACCAAGCGGGGCAACGCTGGCGCGGACGCAGCCCTGACGGCGATGGAAATGGCCGACGTGATGAGGCAAATAGGTTGATCGTATAGACAATCCGACGGGATTGCTTCGATCTCCTGAAAGGGCGGACAGAGAGGTCTATCCCTTAAGAACATGGACAAAAGAACCAGGGCCAGAGAATTGACCGTACAGGCGTTGTACCAGCTCGACGTGCAGGGCCCGGAGGTCTTCGATTACCTGGGGCAGTTTTTTACAGAGGCGGACGCCGACGAAACCGTGCGGAAGTTAGCTTCCAATTGGACACGAGCGACGTGGGATAACGTGAAACAGTGCGACGCACGAATAACCGACTCGACGATTAGATGGCAGTTCAAGAGGCTCTCACCCGTTGACAGGGGTATTTTGCGATTGTCGGTGTATCAACTAAAGTTCTGTCCCGACATACCGCCGAAAGTCGTGATTAACGAGGCTATCGAGCTGGCCAAAAAGTATAGCACGGACAAGGCGCCCGGGTTCGTCAACGGCGTACTCGACGCCGTGTTGAAGAGACTTCAAACGTAAGACAGAACCCGACTATGCGAACGATCGCAGTACTCAACCAAAAAGGGGGCGTGGGCAAGACCACCACAGTAGCCAACACCGCTGCTGCGCTGGCCGCTATGGGATCGAGGGTAGTCGCTATCGACCTCGATCCGCAAGCGCATCTGACGATACATCTGGGCGTCGAGCCGCAGAGCATTGAGGGTGGCTCGTATGAGGTGCTGACCCACTCGGGCCGTTTCGAGGATCATCTTCTGTCCGTTCGTCCCAACCTCTGGCTCTTGCCGGCCAACATCAACTTAGTCGGCGCTGAGAGCGAGCTGGTCAGTGTGGTGGGCAGAGAGACAATCCTCCGCGAGGCCTTGCTGCCCAATCGGGACAAGTTCGATTACTGTTTGATTGATTGCGCGCCTTCTCTGGGTCTGCTGACGCTTAACGCACTGGCGGCCGCCGAGGAAGTTCTGATTCCTTTGCAGCCGCACTTCCTGGCCTTGCAGGGCTTCGGGCAACTGCTCCAGACCGTCGAGCTGGTCAATAAGAGAATCAATCCCGAGCTGAAGGTCAAAGGGATTTTGCTGTGCATGTTTGACAGCCGGGCGTCGCTTCCCAACGAGGTCAAGGCGGATATCGAGCAGTTCCTCCACAACGCACGCGGCAGCAATAACGCCTGGGCGGAGGCGCAGATTCTACCGACCTTCATCCGAAGAAACATCAAACTCGCCGAGGCCCCCAGCTACGGCAAAACCATTTTCGAATACGAACAGAACTGCCACGGCGCCGAGGACTACCAGAAGGTGGCTGAATTCGTTGCGTCCCGCTTCCAGCCCGTCATCCAAGAATCGCCGCCGGAGCCGATAGCTGTGGGCGAAAGTGATGACGGAAACGACGAATCGAGCGATTCTATCGAGCAAGCCCAGGCGGCCGAACCCAACGAAGTCGAGAGTTCGCACCCCGCCGGACCCGAGCCGGTCGCCGCAGGCGAAGACGAGAGCTATGAGTCGAGCGACTCCATGGAGCAGGTGCAGCCGGCCGAATCCAATGAATTAGAGAACCCGTCCCCAACGTTGCCGGACGCAGAGCCTCAGCCTGACGCACAAGAGCCGTCACAGCCAAACGCAGAACCCGCCGAATGCGACGACACCCAAGCCACGCCTCCCATCGAGATCAGATCGATTCCAACTCCCGATTCTCAGATGCCAAGGGAGTTTTCGCAGACTTCAAGCGAGCCAGATCGGTCTGAAACGGAGACCACGGAATTCAGACCTCTGTAATTGCCCGGGCAGCAGACTGACTCCCGCCGAGCACTACTCCTTCTTCTCAAGCAATCCCCGGCCTTTCATCCAGGCGGCACAGAGGGACATCCAGGTCGAGCAGGAACCTTTGCCGACACCAGGGCCGAATCCGTGGCCGCCTTTTTCGTAAATGTGTATCTCGGCAGGGACGCCGGCCTTGCGCAGCGCGAGGTAGAAATAGACGCTGTTCTCCGCCGGGACCCCTTTGTCATCGTCGGCGAGGAACAGAAACGTCGGCGGTGTCTCAGACGTGACCTGCTTTTCGTTGGACAGGTTTTCTACGAGCTTGGGGTCGGGATTCGGGCCCAACAGATTCTTCATCGAACCGGTGTGCGTGAACGGTTCGGTAAACGAGATAACCGGATAGCCGAGGATCATGAAATCGGGCCGGCTGCTGAACCCGTCTATCGCGTCCTTTGCGTCACTGTAGCGCGTCTTGAAATGCGTGCCCACGCTGGAAGCCAGATGCCCGCCGGCGGAGAAACCGATGATCCCAATTCGGCTCGGATCGACGTTCCACTGCTTGGCCCGTGCCCGAACTATGCGCATCGCCCGCTGCGCGTCCTGGAGCGGCGCGGGATGGTGGTAGCCGGCTCCGCTGCGGCTGTGCCGATACTGGAGAATGAAACCGGCCACGCCTAACGAATTCAGCCACTGGGCGATTTGATGTCCCTCGTGGTCCATCGCCAGATGACCGTAGCCGCCGCCGGGACAAATCACTACGCCCGCTCCATTGGCCTTGTCCTTGTCCGGCAAGTAAAGAGTTAGTGACGGCTTATCCCCTTGTTCATCGCCTTTGGCGCCCGGAGCGCCCTCCGGCCACAACAGCACGACCTCATGTGGGCTCGACGCTTGCGCCCACGTCACGGCCGACGTCGCCGCGATAGCAATGCACATTAAGACAATTCTGAGAATTCGATTCATTACTTTTCTCCTCAAAATAACTTCGTTGGATCGACGCTGCAGAATCCTGCGTGCAAAGAAACGCCTGTGTCCTTCTCACAGAATCTCAGTGTAACACGTGTGCGACAATTTGGGTATTAGAAAAAGTCGGCCTCAAGGTCAGCAAAGAAGAGGGACAATCGGCCCGGGTGTCAGGTCAATTGTTGCGGGTTCTCAAGGTGGCGTTTGATGAAAGCCAGAAATTGGACCGCATAGGTCTCACTGATGACCCTGCGATCCACGGCCAACGACATGCTCAGGAGCTTTCTGACGGTTACTTCCCCATCCCGGCAAACCACGGCGGGCACGACGTTGCCCACGGACAGGATCGTGCAGGCGGGGGGAGGAACAATGCCCAGGAAAGAATCGATCCCATAGGCGCCGAGATTGCTCAGGGCGATAGTCTCTCGCTCCACATCTTCGAGCGTCAGTTCATTGTCCCGCGCCTTGTCGGTCAACAGCTTCTCCAGGCGGGCGATCTCCGGCAAGGTCTTCTTGTGGGCTTCCCGAATTACGGGCACGACGAGGCCCTGCGGTGCGTTCACGGCAAACCCGACGTTAATCTCCTCGGCGAGCTTGATGCACTCGCCTTCGAAGCGGCCCATCGCCAGCGGGAACCGTTGCACCGCCAGGCCCAGAGCATGGATATAGAAGGCGTTCGTCGTGATCCTGATTCCGAGTGACTTCCTGAGCTTGGGACGAATGGCCATGAGATCCGTCACGTCTGCCTTCGACTCGATGTAGAAACAGGGCTTGGTCCGCTTGGATTCCAGCATCCTTCGGCTGATAAGCCTCTGGATCCTGCTCAGCGGAATTTGGTGCACCAATGTCATCAGATTTACTATTTATGACTTACGACTTACTAATTCGGCTACCGCCGCGAAGGATGTCATGACAGTAAAGAATAGATCATAAATCGTCAATCATAAATCATAAATCCATTTTTGGGCCTACGGATAACTCGGTGTGTACCCCAATTTTCCCCAAGTGCCCTTCTGCACCCTGTGCAGGTCCCTAAAGCCCGCGGGCGTCTCGGGTGTCCAGCCGCCGGGATACTCGTTCTCCGCGTCCCTGGCGACCTTAATCGTGTCGGTGCCTTTCCATTTCCAGTGCTCAGTGTGCCCGTCTGCGAAGGACATCGTTGAGCCGTCGCCGTGACGGACGGGCGGATCGTCCCACCACACTTCCTGGTCGTAGTAGACGGCAAAAGCATCCGGTGTCATGTAGCCCTCGTCGATGAAGACCAGTCTGTAGGCGGGCGCCGGGTCGCTTATTTCCGACCTCTTCTTGATAAACGCCCCGCGGACGCCCTGGGTCGGCGTATGGTTCACAGCGTTCATGGAAAACATGATGGCGTAAGTGAGCGCCTGGCCGCGACGTCCCGTCGGGCACTTGTAGATGGCTTCTTCCTTCATATAGGGAAACAAGGCCCCGTCCCTTATGCCTCTGAGCTGGGCTTCCGTGTCTGTGTTGCTGTACGCGTCCACCCAGGCCAGCTCACCCCGGTGGTCGCCCCAGGATTGATTGCTGTTGCTGTAGCCTATGGCGCCGTTGACCAGCTTGTCGTCGTTGTCATCGGCGTACATGATCCACCCAATCCCCAACTGCCTCAAATGCTGCAAACAGACCGCACGTTTGCCCTGCTCCTTGACGCGGTTGATGGCGGGTAGCAGGATCGCCAAAAGTACGGCAATAATGGCGATAACAACCAAGAGTTCGATCAATGTGAAGCCTTTTCGTTTACTCATCGCTATGCTCCTTTTCTGGAGTGCCCTATTTCCATCACTGGCTCTCATACCCATAGAGCCAGCCCTTCCCCTTCCTTTTGGCGTTCACCATTCCGGCGCACCAAAACGTAATTATACACACAAACCCGCACGGTTGTCAAGCCCAACTACCTGAAACTTTTTTGGCCTGACAGTCGAGCGAGCCACGTGAAAATCCCCGCTCGTCGCCCGTTTTCTCAGTCGGCCAGCTTGCGAACCCAGACGTTGCGGAACCGGACGGGGTTGCCGTGGTCCTGCAGCGCGATCGGCAAGGCGTCCTCATGGGGTTCATAACTGGAGACGGCGTGCCCGCCCCGCCAGTCCGTGCCCCCTTCGAGCGTGACGTGGTCCTGGATGAGCACGTCGTTCTGAAGGACGGTGAACGTCGCCTTCCGGACGACCTTTTTGCCCTTGAAGATCGGACGATGGAAGATAATGTCGTACGATTGCCATTGGCCGGGCCTGCGACAGTCGTTGACCAGAGGAACGGACCGCCCATACAACGCCCCGCACTGGCCATCGGGGTAGGTCTTATTGTCGTAAGAATCGAGGACCTGGACCTCATATTTGTCCATCAAAAACACCCCGCTGTTGCCCCGGCCCTGGCTGCTCCCCGTGACCCTTGAAGGGGTCGCGAACTCGACGTGCAACTGACATGAACCGAAGTTAGCTTTGCTTTGAATGTAGCCGGCGCCTTTGACGGACTCCATATAGCCGTCCCGCACGATCCACTTCGACGGATTGCCTTTGGTATCCGTCCATTGAGACAAGTCCTTCCCATCGAACAGGACAACCGCATCGGATGGGGCCGTGCCGACCTGGTCCTGTGTGCTCGCGGTCCCGGGCGTGATGATTGGCGGGGCGGGCCGATTCACGTCGTGAACGAGCCAGCGGCCGGTGGGCGTCTGGACGTATTGGCGCACCTCTGGTTTCTTCCCAGGTTCCGCCGATGCCTGCTTGCTCTTGAAAAGCGGAGTCGAACAGCCGGACATAATCACAAGCAAACAAACAATGGCACTCAGCAAGACAGTTCTCATGATTCTTACTCCTTTCAGTCAGTTAGTTACCTCTGGCTTTTTGGGCCTCAACCGTTCCCAAGGCGTTATTCGATAGTCACGCCCTTACGGACAGACTACGAACGCCCGATGTCTTCCCCCCTTCCTAATACCTGCAAAGCATACAAATCTCCTCCGAGTTTGTCCAGATTCCTTATCGCGGCACAGGCGGATCGTTGACGAGTAACGAATCCCATCTATCGGCAGGCTGGCTTCCGAGCTTAGGCGGTGTCCCGCGACGAATATCTCCTCCTTCCCAATAGGTATAGATGTTATCTTCATTGATACCGCAGAAGGATTGTTTTTCGAAGCCCACGTGATTATCCAAAAACAACACGTTCTGCCCATCTGCCTTGTGAGTAATGGCGTTTCCTGCTCTAATGCCCAGTCTGCCCCCATTCGGGTCGAATACCTGAAAATCTCTTGCTTTTCGAAACGGCGAATCCATCCAGGGATTACGCTCAGCCGCCACCGCCAGAGCGGGATCATCCGTCGTAGTCAGGCCGTATTTGCTATAGGGCATATGATAAGAGTAGCTGCAATGCCTCGGCGGCTCCGGACCGAAATCCCACAGGTCCGTTAATTTCTTTCCACGTGCCTTGAACCAGCCGAGCTTGAATTCTTTAATTCCGGAATCACCTGTGCAAATGAAGTGCTTCGGTTCCACTTCAGCATATTTCACGAGA
>CAYZAH010000120.1:0-6731 GCA_964475805.1 uncultured Pirellulales bacterium
AGTTGTAGGACCGGAACAGGAAGTCCGGACCAGACTCCTGAGAATTCGGCGGTCTTTCGTGGAACAGCAAAAGATGTTCAGGAATATGCGGTTCAACGCCGACTGGCTGCAACCTCATATCCAAATCACGCGAGAACCCGGCAAGCCGCCCGGGCAGGAGGATTTCATCGAGGTGCCGGACGAAAAGATCTTGAACGTGCTGGACTATCAAACGGACAAGGAAGGCAGATATGTTATGAGTCTGGAGCAGTACGTGACCGACGCGGCTTCGGGTAAGGTCAAATCCAAACAACATTCTTCCAAGTACGGCTTTGACGGACAAACCTATCGGGCCTTCTACTCCGAGCGTCAAGCGAGTATCTTCACACCGGAGCAGAAATTCAGCACCGGCCGCTCTCTTATTAAGCCGACCGCCTTCATGGACCATCTTTTCGACGACGACCTGCGCCGGGCACTCGACCATCCTGAACAAGTGAAGCTTTGTGAAACAGCCGATGGTTTGTGGATTCTTGAATATAGTGACCCAAAGGCGCAATACTCGTACCAAAGCACACTGGATCCAAAACAGGGCTTTGTCGTCGTCGAATCGAAGCGAACCTCAAAAGACAGACACGTTTACACTAAGAAAACCGAATACAAGAAGACCAAGGAAGGATTCTGGTATCCCGTAAAAGGACAGAGTTCGTTCGGTACCGGCCATGAGCTTACAATGAACATTGTCGAGTTCGAGCTTAACGTCGGCAAGGACAACTATACACTCGAATTTCCGAGGGGAACCCTTGTCCGGGACTATACGCGGCAAGCCAAGCCGCCCGAGGTATATCGCTATGGACAAGCAAAGAAAAGTTACGAGCAGATTGTCCATAGTGGTGGGAAGCTTGTCGCCGGAGTGGTGACTAACGAGACCGGCTTGCCGGTTGCCGGCGTGTTAGTGCGGATCTGCTGTCACAAGAGACTGCGAGCGGACGGCAGATTTTCCCTTTCTTTTTCCAGTCAGTTCGACGTTTTGAACACAGTCACTGACGAACAGGGACGCTTTGCCATTGAATTGGAGGAGGATGGAGAATACAACCTTCTATTCTCGCCCAAAGACTACGCCGCGATGATTGTCTATGACGTTCCCGTCGGTAAAGTCGATTTGAAAGTGACGCTTTCTGAAGGAGGAACAGTCACAGGCAGGCTACTGTGTATCGAGGACGGCAAACATGCCCCCGTTCCCTCGGCCCAGGTCAAGATCGAACAGGACAGCCGAAACAGCTATAGCCACCTGGGTTTCGACCGCGACCGAACCGTCGTCACCGATGCCCAGAGCCGATTCACGTTCGATCACCTGCGAACCAAAATGCGAGACCTTAGAACCAGCAAGTCCGAGAAATGGGAATACATGCCGCGCGTCTGGAGAATCTCCTACGGTACACTCTCTAAAGCCATCGCGTTTTATGAGGGCACGAGAATCGATGACATCGAGTTGGTCGTGGAACCCGATTATACACATCACAATTCGCTAATCGGCAGGCCCCTGCCGGACCTGAACGATGTCAAGGTCGATTTTAACCCGGGGCAGATGGAAGACAAACTACTCCTGGTCTGTTTCTTCGATATGAACCAACGCCCTTCGCGAAATCAAGTCTTACAACTGGCCAAGCGAGGCGAAGAGTTGAGAAATAGGGACATCGCGGTCTTGCTGGCACAAACCTCGCAAATGAATGAAACTAAGCTCGATAAATGGATAGAAACAAATGACATTCCTTTCCCGGCCGGGACGATTCGAGGTGACGTCAAAAGAACAGAGTTCATCTGGGGCGTTGAATCGCTGCCCTGGTTGATTTTGACCGACAAGAAACATACTGTTATTGCCGAAGGCTTTGGGGTTGATGATCTCGATGCGAAGATCAAGGAGATGACCGATGAGACACCTTAAGAGCTTCCATACGATTATCGTACTCGCTTACGTTCTGTGTACGCTGTGTTCGTCGAGTGTGTGCGGCGAGCCTACGGCTGCGGAATTAGTGAAGGCTGCCCGAGCGGAGGAAAATTGGCTTCATGAGATTGACAGCTTGTACATCCGCATCGAGAGCACCTCGACGAAGACGCCGGAGGGACTGGAGGCAAGACGCACCGAGCTCAGGCAAAGGTTCCCGGACGCGCAGCTCGACGCCGACCGCTTTGCTGAGCTTAAACCGACGGTGACGGCGACTCTGGAGTATGCGTTCGACGGCTCGCGCGTACGCTTCCGCAACGAACAGCAAGGCACTCGGTGCGATTTGAAGATTTGGGACGGCAGGCAACTTATGTTTCACGAGGCGCCTCTGGACACAGGCCAGGAGCAATATACACTGGACCGCACGTTTCACGGCTACTTCCAGGACATGCTCGCCTCCGACACAAGCTGGCCCCGGGCGCAACCCCACGCATTCTGGTGGGACGATAAGGATTTGGACGAATACCTGAGCTACTACGGCCGACCTGACGATGCGTCGCTGGCCGGGCGATGCGACTACCGCGGCGTCGATTGCTACGTCCTGAACGTGCGACCCAAGGGGATACCGGGACTGGTGATCGTGCAATCGTACCCCGGCTGCAAGACGTGCCAGCGCCGCCAGTACGGGCTGATCGGAGAGGCACGCGGATTGGCCGGGCAATCCTACCGGTGGTACGTCGGCGTCAAGGACCGGAGGCTGTACGGCCTAACGTGGCTGTCCAACGGCAAGCCCCGCGTGGAGTACTGGGTCGCGGACTACGAGGAGGTCCGCCCCGGCTGCTGGTTGCCGATGACGCAAGGCTGCGACGCCTACGTGACGGACAATTCAGGGCAGACCTGCGTGGACGTCCGAACGGTCTTGAAGGTCGTTGACGCCCGCGTGAACGAAAAGCTGGCGGACGAGCTTTTCCGGATGCAATTAAAAGAGGGTGTCAAGGTCGTTGACAGTCGGCGCGGCCGGACCGTTACGTATGCCTACGCGCCCGATCCGCCGGATCTGACCGGCAAGGCCCTACCCGAATTCGCGGACATCGGTGTGAGCTTCGCGCCGGAGCAGGCCAGAGATAGGCGAGTGCTCGTTTGCTTCTGGGACGTGCAACAGCGGCCCTCAAGACACTACATCGCGAAACTGGCGGAGAAGGCCGGGTTCCTCGCGGACAAGGGGATTACGGTTCTCTGTGTACAAGCCCCCGGCGTGAAAGCCAAGACGGTTGATGATTGGGTCAAGGAATACAATATTCCTTTCCCAGCCGTGCCAATGGCCGCGGACCCGGAGAAAGCACGTCTGGCCTGGGGCGTCAAGTCACTCCCCTGGCTGATCTTGACCAACCGGGAGCATATCGTCGAAGCGAACGGCTTTTCCTTAGTCGACCTCGATGAGAGAATTTAGATAGTTGACGTGGTCTTAGAAGTTGAGGCATAGTTCCGCAGTAGACATCAGGATTCGGTTGCCAAAGAAGCCTGTGCGCTTGTCGCTCTGTTTCCTGCCAGAAAGGCTTGAAGATGCGACGCAGTGAAACACTGGTCTGGGTTGTGGCTTGCACCTGTGCGTTCACCCCCGCGTTTTGCCCGGCGGCCACTCCAGGAAGCGAGCCAAATGCCGCAGAGTTGGTCAGGGCGGTCCGCCAGAGTGAAAACTGGCTCCATCAGATCGACAGCCTCCAGCTTCGTATCGAAGGCAAATGGTCACATCCGCCTGAAGCTATTGCGGCGAGGTATGCCGAATTGAAAAAGCAATCTCCCGACCGGGAGCCGGATCCGAACCTTCATCGGGATCTCAAGCCGAGTGAATCTGATATTCTTGAATATGCCATTGATTTCAACAAAAAACGCTTCCGGCACGTCAAGAGCACGCTCGGCGGAGACCATTATCTAAAGATATGGGATGGAAAACAATCCATGGCATACACCGCCCTGCTTCAACAGTATTATCTGGACTCCACGATGAAGTCGTTCGAGAAGATGTTCGGGTCCCTAAGCTGGCCGAGGGCACAACCCCATTCGTTCTGGTGGGAGCCAGTGGACGTCGAGCAAAGGATGCCCTGGTACGGACGCGAGAAAGACTTTGTGATGAAGGGCCGGGCCGGTTATCGTGGGATACCATGCTATGTTCTGGAATACACGCCTTCAAACGAGCCTAACGGGATGCATCAATGGTACGTTGGAGTAGAAGATCATCTGCTTTATGGACGGCGGGAGTGGACAAATCCGGATTTCGTCTTCGAGTTCTGGACACTTGACTACAAAGAAGTTGCGCCCGGCTGCCGCATGCCCATGACTCAAGGATACAGTATGCCGGGATACAATCGGGATACGAAGCAGCATTACATCAGTGCCGTCCGCGATGTAAAAATTGTCGAAGTACGAGTCAATGACAAATTACCCGACGAGCTGTTTCAGATGAAGTTCGAGGAAGGTCTCACCGTGATCGACCGCCGTTCCGGGAAATCGGTGGTTTATAACTACGTACCGACACTACCATCTTTGATCGGCCAGCCGCTTCCGGAAATGGATGGACTTGGAATCAATATTGCGCCCAGCGAAGTTGACACTAAAGCGGTGCTCTTATGCTTTTTTGACATGAACCAGCGACCGTCCCGGCATTATATTATACAACTCGCCAAACAGGTGGAGCAATTGGAAGAAAAGAGCGTAACCATCGTGGCTGTGCAAGCATCAAAAGTTGATGAGAATGCTCTTAGCGAATGGGTGAAGAAGAACAAAGTCCCTTTCCCCGTCGGAATAGTTCAGGCCGATGAGGAAAGAATTCGCTTCGGGTGGGGTATCAAATCGCTCCCGTGGCTGATTCTTGCTGACAGCGGACACGTCGTGCGGGCGGAAGGTTTCGAGCTGGCTGAACTCGCCGCGCGAATTGAAGAGATCAATAGAAAACGGTAGACGGAGAAGCGGATGATCGGCAGAGGACATTTGACAGTCGTCTTAGTCGCGGTGATGGGCGTAGCGGGGCTTGCGCCATTCGTGGAGGCGGAAAGTGAGACGACCCAGGCGGCAGCGCAAGCTGAGCGAGTGCTGGACCTTCAAGTCGTCAATAAGGAAACGAAAGAGCCGATACGCGACGTCGAGTTGAGTATCCGAATCGTGCGACAGCGCCGTAAAGACAAGACCGACAAAGACGGCCGATGCAAGATCGTACTCGGCGAGAAGGAGCCCCAGTACCTTCGCATCGAGGTCGCAAAACAGGGCTTCGTGCCCATGCGGCTGGCCTGGAGCCAGGGCATAGGCCGCCCCAAGATTCCGAGCCAGTACACGCTGGCTCTGGAGCCAGGCACGAGCATCGGGGGGATCGTTCAGGACGAGCAAGGCAAGTCGATTGAGGGGGTGAGCGTCTATTTGCTTGTGTCCGGCGGCGATGAGGTCGAGAGCGTTGCCATCTGGGACCACGCGGAGAAAACGGACGCGAACGGCCGCTGGCGGTGTGACATCGTCCCGGCGAAGCTGGATGATATCGCTATTCGCCTGGCCCACCCCGATTATATCAGCGACGCGATGTATGGAATGACTCCGAGGCCGACAATTGAGAAGCTCAGGGCGATGACAGGCGTGATGGTGATGAAACAGGGCTTGAACGTGACCGGGCGGGTTTGCGATGTGAACGACCGGCCCATCGAGGGTGCGTCGGTCGCCCAGGGGTCGGATCGCTTCGGTTCGAACTACCCCAGCACCAAAACGGACGCACAAGGTCGGTTTGAATTCAGGGATGCAAAGCAAGACGAGATGGTGCTCACGGTACAGGCCCAGGGCTACGCGCCCGATTTGAAACACGTCACTATCTTCAAACCGATGAAGCCAATCGAATTCCGCCTCGAACCCGGGCACACGCTGCGAGGGCGGATTGTCGATACGCAAGGCAATCCCGTGGCCGGGGCCTTCGTGTCGGCGGACGGCTGGCGCGGATATCGCTCTCTCGACTGGCGTGTCGATACGGACGCGGAAGGCCGGTTCCAGTGGAACGATGCTCCGTCCGACGAGGTGCTTTTCGATATGAGCAAAGAAGGCTACATGAGCGTTCGCGGCTTTGCCATGTCGCCGTCGGAGCAGGAACACGAGATTACAATGCCCACTCAATTGAAGATCAGCGGGACGGTAGTGGACGCCGAGACGGGCGGGCCGGTCCCTGACTTCAGGGTTCTATCCGGCATCGACCGGGGAGAAGGCCAGCCGGTTTCATGGCAACGTCGGACCGCAAGAAAATTCACAGAAGGTCACTATGAAACAAGTTTCACGTACCCTTACTCCGCGCACCTGATTCGTATCGAAGCGGACGGCTACGACCCGGAAACATCCCGGCCCTTTGCAAGCGACGAAGGCGAAGTGACCTTTGATTTCAAGCTCAAGAAAGGCACGGGGCCGGCGGGGATCATTCATCTGCGCGACGGCCGGCCCGCACCGGGCGCCGAGGTGATCCTCTGCACCCCGTCCCAGGGAGTCTACATCCGCAACGGCCGCAACCTCCAGCGACGTGCCAGCCAGTACGTCGAAACAAAGGAGGACGGCAGATTCTCCTTCCCCACGCAAACGGATTCTTACACGCTTGTGGTTCTGCACGATCAGGGCTACCTGGAAATCAGCGAGGACGAGATAGCCGGATCGACGGACTTCACGCTGCAACCCTGGGCCACCGTGACGGGCAAAGTCCTGGCTGGCAAGAACCCCGTCGCACACGAGACGGTCAGACTTACATTCGACCGACCCTTCGACCGCAGCCAGTCCAGGATCAACTACGATTATC
>CAYZAH010000120.1:6831-9121 GCA_964475805.1 uncultured Pirellulales bacterium
CCATCGTCGCGATCCAGGCGTCAAAGGTCGAAGAGGCGACCCTTGCCGACTGGGCGAAAAAGAGCAATGTACCCTTCCCGGTCGGAGTGGTTCAGAACAATGAGGAAAGAACCCGTTTCAACTGGGGCGTCAAATCGCTGCCTTGGTTGATCCTGACTAATCACAAGCATAGTGTCGCCGCTGAAGGCTTCAGTTCAAGTGAGCTTGATATCAAGATTCAGGAAACAGAAGATGATTCACCGTAATGACAAAGCAATAGACCTTGTGGTGTCACTCTGTGTGCTGCTCGGCACGTCGTGTCTATCGACGACAGCGTTCGCGCAAACGCGCATTCTCCATTTTCCAAAGGACAGATCAATGGGCACGCTGTCCGTCAGGGACGCGGATGGTCACGGGAAATCCTACCGGGGCTTCGAGGAGCTCTGCGAGGCTCGGGGCGACGTGGCTATACCCGTGGGCAAGGAAGTCCTGCTGGACCTGAGTCGGGAAGGAGCTGAAGACCTCTCGCCGCTTGCCAAACTCAAGAGTGATGACCTCTATTCGATAGACGGCTGGCGGATCCCGATTGGCGACGAGGATATGCAATATCTTAGCGGCCTGACGGGCTTGAAGCGGCTTTATTTTTACACCGTGCCGATATCAGACAAGGGCCTGTACCACCTGAGAGGTTTGAGATCACTCGAATGCCTGGTACTCATGGATATGAAAATCACTGACGCCGGGATGCCCTTCCTGAGCGATATGGATTCTCTTGAGTCTTTGAACCTTCGCGCTACGCGTGTGACGGACAAAAGCCTGGAGTTTCTATCCGGGCTGAAGCTGCTCAGAAGCATCGACCTGGGATACTGCAAGATTACCGACGCCGGTCTCGAACACTTGTGTGGAATGAACTCGCTGGAATCCCTGGACGTGAGTCACAGCGCTGTTACCGATGCCGGTCTGGCGTGCCTCAAGAACGTACGTTCGCTGAGTGATCTCAATCTCGACAGCGTAGCGGTGACGGACGCAGGGCTGGCCCACTTGAGCGCTCTTCCATCGCTGAAGACACTCAACCTGAGGAAGGCAAGGATCACCGATTTAGGATTGGCCTATCTGGCAAACGCCCGGACGTTGGAGGAATTGCGATTGGCCGGTGCGCGCATCACAGATTCGGGACTCGCGCATTTACTCGGCCTGGGCTCGCTCAAAAGCCTGGATATTAACGGAACGCAAATCACCGACAACGGGCTACGCCATCTCGGTCGGCTAACGTCCCTGGAATCGCTCGTGCTGCCGCGAGGACCCGATATAACGGAGGAAGGGCTGACGCACCTGGCAGAGCTTAAGCGATTGAGGCATCTCGAAAACATCCCCGGCGACATTTCGACCCGAGGGATCAAGATCCTTTCCAATATGGCGCTCGAATCGATCGATTTGAGGGGGGCTGGAATCGCAGATGAAATGATGCCTTACATAGGCCAATTGAAGAATTTGAATGAGCTTGGACTACAACAGTGTTCCGTCACGGATGCGGGCCTGGCCGAACTCAAACAACTCAAGTCTCTAAGGTCCTTGAGTCTTGTAAACAGTCCACAGATCACAGGCGCCGGGCTTATCCACATTGCACAATTATCGTCGCTGGAAACCCTCACATTGTACGAAATCCCTCAGATAAACGACGACGACATGGCGCATCTATCCGGGCTCAAGAAGCTCACGCATTTTGGAACGGATGCAGACACGATCACGGATGCCGGTTTCGTCCATCTGTCGTGCTTGCCGTCACTCGAATCATTGTCCCTGGAAAATGCAAGGCTTACAGACACGGCCCTTTCTTTGCTCGCCAAAATGCCAAAGCTTGAGGACGCACGTCTCGGAGGTGATTTCACAGACGAGGGACTCAAGCTTCTCGAAGGACTGAGCGCGCTGAAGTATTTGAGGCTTTCGGGCAAAGGACTCAGTGTCGAGGCGATAGAAGAGCTGAAGAAGGAATCGCCATCGCTGGCCTATGTCGAGGCTAAAGGTGCTTCGCCGCGAAGCCATTCCCTGATTGGCCGGCGGCTGACGGAGTTCGAAGGCATCAGCATTCGTTTTGACCCCGAGCAAGCCAAGGGCAAGATGATTCTGATCTGCTTTTTCGACGTGGAGCAGCGACCGTCGCGGCAATGTATGACTCAACTTGCCAAACAGGCCGAGCAGCTTAGAAGCAAGGGTGTAACCGTCGTTGCCGTACAGGCATCGAAAATAGCCCAGGAAGCGCTGAATCAATGGATCAAAAAGAACAATATTAGATTTCCGACTGGAATATTTC
>CAYZAH010000121.1:0-7304 GCA_964475805.1 uncultured Pirellulales bacterium
ACGGTGTTGTCCGTCAAGTAAACGAACTGGCGGCGATACGTGTCCATGCTCCGGATGTGCATGTCCAGCAGCGGCCTGTAATGGCGGTCGGGCACCAACACCCCGTCATACGCCTGCAATAGACCTTTGTCCGACAAGACGAGGATTCGCCCGTTTCTATCCGAGCGCGCAACGGACAATTCCGTGCCGGCCAACTCGTCCGAGAGCGGAATCTTCTCAGCAGAATCTTGTATGAACGACAGGTCTTCATACGAGTGTTGAATAGTGTTTGAGAAAGCGGAAGGAGCAAGTGCAAAAACGGTGCAAATGACAACACGGAAAACGTCTCTACGCATGGTGTCCATCTTCCTCATTCAGCTATTCCAACGAATTAACTTGCGGCGCCGGTTTGCCGGCAATCCCGGCCACGGAGGCAATAATACTTTTTTACACGAGATTTACAATACCCCGGTTTCGATTTTGCCTATAATGTAGAGAGAGGTAGGTACAATGATAGGGCAAAACGCGTCCATATTGGTTGTGGAAGATGAAGAAAAGATCAGAACGGCCCTGGTTGATTTTCTGGAGTTCCACGACTTCAAGGTCACCCAGGCGATTGACGGGATCCAAGCCGAGCACGCCGTGGGTGGGACGCGATTCGATCTGATCTTGCTCGATCTCATGCTGCCGAAAATCAGTGGCGAGCAACTGTGCTCTCGGTGGCGTCGAGAGGGTTTGCAGACACCGATCATCATGCTGACCGCTAAGGGGCAAGAGCATGAGAGAGTGGGCGGCTTGAATCTGGGCGCCGACGATTACGTCACGAAACCGTTCTCTCTTGAGGAATTGCTTGCGCGCATCAACGCCGTGCTTCGACGGACCGATCCGGCCCGAGCCGTGGGGCTAACGTTCGAGTTTGCGGACTTGGACGTTGACATTCCGGCTTTGAAAGCGAGACGCAAAGGTCGGGATATCGAAATTAGCAAACGCGAGGCGGCTATCATCCAGTACTTCGCCGCCAATCCGAATCGGGTCATCGACAGAGAGGAGTTGTACAAGGAAGTCTGGAAGGAGACCATGACCGATCTCGGCACGCGGACCGTGGATATGCACATCGCCAAGCTGCGAAGCAAGATCGAACGGGACGCCGCCAATCCGCAAATCATCCAGACCGTCCGCGGCGCGGGGTACAGATACGAGAGATAGAGAGTGTACAAGCGGTTGATCATATTGTCAGTGATCGTTTTGGCGGCCATGAGCGGGCTGATCGGGTTGGGGTACTACTCGATCCGGATACGCGCTCTGGGTATGGAAGGGGCTCGTTTAGGGGAATTTGCGGCGGTCGCCGAACAGATCCGGCAGGATGTGGCGCGCAAGCTCGACGTGTTCGTGCAAACGGAGCAAAATCGCCCGTACACCGACTACCAATACTACTACGTGCCGGAAAACATCGCCCCCGGTCAGCAACAGATGCCCGTCCTGCGTTCGCCTTTGGCCGGACAGATGGGATACGGTCTGGCCTATGGCTATTTCCAGATTGAGCCGGACGGTGACGTCATCACACCGAATGACTTCGTCCAACAGCAAGAGGCAGCTTTCCCGGACGATGAGCTATCCGCCAGAGCCCTCTCGAATCGGCTCAATATCGAAGATAACCTGCTCCCGGTATTGAATGGAACGACACCCGGCTCGTTCAGGACGAGTCTTCGTGGCGGAGGCCTTGTCACGCCGCCGGCCCAGCCGGAATCGTCCGAGGAAATGCGGCAAGCTGAATCCGTGAAGAGCAAGGTGCCTCCGAACCAGCGGGGAAAGGACTACCCCATCGAAAGCCTGCGAAGCCAAGGCCAGAAGGCTCAGGTGATTGAGCAAAAGCGGTCTGTTGTCGAGGAGAACATCGCGAACCAGGCGGCCCAATCACAATTGATGTTCCGGGAAGATGCGGTTCGGAAGGACAGCAGGGACACCCAATTAGTGCCTCCCCGAATCTTCGCTCCACAAACTGGACAGCCGGCGGACATGTACGGCAAGCCACCGTCGAGCTCGGCGGAGAGTCAGTCTGAGACAGTCCAGGTACGCATCGAGCCGTTTGTGCCCGCAGTCGTCCCGAGCGATCCGAATACGCCGTCGGTCTTCGGTGGTCAGGTCTTCCTGCTCAGGCACATCCAAATCGAAGACCGACATTTCGTCCAGGGCTTCCAGCTCAATGAAAAAGAGCTTATCGAGGAAACCAAAGAATCCGCGGCGAGGTTCATGCGCGAGGGCATGAGCTTCGATCTGTCACAAAACGGGAAAACCCAGAGTAGCCGGGACGTTGCCTACGCGGCCGTGCTGAACTTCGGCTTTGGCGATCTGGTCCTGAACCTGAAAGAAACCGATCCCGGTTGGATTGGCAAGCGGATAGCTCACCTGCGCATCTGGTACTTTGGTATCGTCGGTGTGATGCTCGTGGCCGTCTCGCTTGGGTTGGCGAGCCTGTGGCGCAACGCCCAGGCGCAGCTCAGGCTAGCGCAGAAGAAAGACGACTTCATATCGGCGGTATCTCACGAGCTTCGGACGCCCCTGACCTCCATCCGGATGTACGCGGAAATGCTCGAGAAGAACTGGGTCAAATCGCAAGACAAGGCCGCCGAATATCACAAAAATATGCGGCAAGAGTGTGAGCGGCTCAGCCGCCTCGTCGAAAACGTGCTGGACTTCTCACGTATCCAGAGGGGACGAAAGACGTATTCCTTCCACGTTGGGGATTTGAACAAGTCTGTTGCCGATGCCATAGACATGATGCAACCCCAGGCTACGACTAAAGGCTTTTCGATCCACGCAGAGCTTGGGCCGGTGGAGGAGGTGGTTTTCGACGGCGACGCCGTTACGCAAATTGTCGTCAATCTGGTGGATAACGCGGTAAAATACGCACAAAACGCCGAGGATAAAAGGATCGTTGTGCGAACGAAGCGACGGCAAGAATATGTTGTGATCGAGGTGGAAGATCGCGGTCCGGGAGTACCTCGCCGACAGCAAAAGAAGATATTCGAGCAATTCTATCGGGCCGGCGCCGAGGCGACGCGGGAGGCCGTAGGCACGGGTCTCGGTCTGGCGTTGGTAAAGAAATTCGCCGAGGCTCACCGCGGATTCGTAGAAATCGTCAGCGCCAAGCCAACGGGCGTGATCTTCAGGGTAGCGTTATCGGCCGACCTGTAAGTTCGGGTTGAGTATGACCACCTGAGCATTCCGGCCACGCTAATTTCGATGGCAAAGGTAGGCAATTTGCCGCATTTTGGCCAAAAAAAGGTTGCATATTGATGCCCGTTAGGATACAATAGGCGTGGTAGGAGGTTCTTCGTGAGAAGGCCCCCGATAAGCATCGTAAGGCTGTTTTATCGGCTTTCGGGAGATAAAAAGATATGGCAGGTATGTTCTACTCATCGCAGGAAGCCGCCGAAAAACTCAACGTTACAGAGGAGCGGTTGAAAGAATTGGTCACGGAAGGCAAATTGCGTGAGTTTCGCGACGGTCCCAATTTGTTATTCAAGGTCGAGGAAGTCGAGGCATTGACGCCGGAAGAAGACGTTATTGGACTCGAAGAGGCTCCGGAAGAAGGGGCGTCCGAGTTTGACAGCATGATGCTGGAGGCCGAGACGCCGGCGGAAGATGCTCCGGAGGTTGACCTGGGCGGATCGGAGGCGGCGGAGCTGGAAGCGATCGACACGGGGACTTTTGACCTCGAAAGCACGGAGGGCGAAGCTGAGACTCCTGAAGACGAGGAGTTGGAAATCCCACCAATGACCGCGGACGCCACGGGCACGAGTGAAATCCTGCTGGCCCCGGAAACCGGTGCTCCCGTTATGCCGAGCGACCTGACCGACGCGGATACGGCGTTGACGGGCATGGGAACAAACGTTCTTGGCGAGACTGACCGAGAGGACTACGAAATATCAGACGATACCCTGGCCGAGACGGCGATCCCCGCGGGCGGCACAACGCCCGAAGTGCCGCTTGAAGAGATCGAAGAAGACGTGAATCTGGATTCGTTCGGTAGCGGTTCGGGGCTATTGGACCTCTCCCTTCAGGCTGACGATACGTCCCTGGGCGGGATTCTGGACGAGATTTATACAGCCGAAGGCGAAGACGCCGAGCCGGCCGCCGAGGCTGAAGCGGAAGGTTCGGGCGCGGGGCTGGCCGCCCCGGCAGACCAAATGGTTTCTGAAGACGAGCTTGCCATTCCTCAGGGGGTGCCCGAGGTCTCCGCGTTGGCTGCGCCTCTGATCGAAGTCCCGCCGGATGCACAGAGCAACACTCTCGGAATATTGCTGTTTCTACCTCTAATTATCGTCATCTACACGACGGTCGTCGTCGCAGCCGGTTTCAAGGGTGTGATACCCGGCATACTGGCGACGGTTCAGGGTTTCATTTGGTACCTCATGGGCGCCGCCGCAGTGGTGACGGCCCTGGTGGCGGGTGCGGCTTTCATGCTCACCGGTGAGCGCGGAACGCGCGCCAAGAAGGAAAAGAAGCCCAAGGTCAAGAAGGTCAAAGAGCCGAAGGTAAAGGCGAAAAAGGAAAAGAAGCCGAAGAAGCCCAAAAAAAGCTAAGTAGGCTTAACAGGCCAGAGCTTCAAGACCTTGGCAATCGTATCTCAAACGCGCCGTTGGCGTTGAGAGAGCAAACACATCCACATCGCGGCGCAGTTGCGCGTCAGGCTTCCAGCCCAAGAACGTCCGTCATGGCGTACAGGCCCGGCTGTTTGCCAACCAGCCATTCCGCCGCTCGCACTGCTCCGCGAGCGAATGTATCCCGGCTATTGGCCGTGTGATTGAGGGTGACCGTCTCGCCAAGCGTCCCAAAGATGATCGAGTGGACGCCCGTAATGTCGCCGGCACGGACTGCGTGCACCGCGATTGAACCCTTTTCCCGGAGGGCCTCTTTCCCGCTGCGCCCGTAAACCAGCGATTCCGGGAAGGGACGACCCGTATTCTGACATATCTTCTCAGCTAAGGTCAGGGCGCTTCCGCTGGGCGCATCCTTCTTGAACCTATGGTGCTGCTCGATGATTTCCACGTCATAGTCGTCGCCAAGCATAGCCGCGACCTTGCCGACCAGGGAAAACAACACGTTCATGCCGACGCTCATATTGGTCGCGTGCAGAATAGGGATTTTGGTCGAGGCGGTTTTCATCTTTTCTCGTTGCGCATCGCTCAACGCCGTCGTGCCCGAGACCAAAGCGACGCCGTTCTTAAGACAATGCTCCATGGTCCGATCCGCAGCCTTGGCCTCGGAGAAGTCGATCACGACGTCAGTGTCCACCGCCGGAAATGAATCGGTCAGCAGGACGCCAACCGCCTCTAAGGCAGCCGCCAGGCCGCAATCCTTGCCCATATCGGGATGGTCCGCCCTTTCGATGGCCGCGACGATCCGGAACCGGCCGGACTCGACAGCCAGCGAAAGGATACGCCTGCCCATCCGCCCCCCTGCTCCCACAATTGCGAGTTTGATACTCATTTTGCCGTCCTTATTTTCCGTTTTCGGTTAACTTGGGCAAATATAGTGGCCGGATTGTACGATTGCAAAAAAAATCTATTGAAATATCCTCCGTTCCTGTTATCCTACGTGGTTTAGTAATTTTGGAGCTTTACTGATATGAAGAAAGAAGGACATCCACAATATAACAAGGTCGTGGTTCGTTGCGGTTGCGGCAATACCTTCGAGACGCGCAGTACAACCAAGGAAATCCACGCTGAAATCTGCTCGATGTGCCATCCATTCTACACGGGCAAGCAGAAATTCGTTGATACAGCCGGGCGGATAGAGCGGTTCCAGAAGAAGTACGGCAAGAGCTATATCAAGGGACCCGCGCCGGACAAGACCCCGGCTCAGGGCGGTTCCGAAGCCAGTCCGAAGAAACAGTAGCTCGCCCTTCGTAATAGAAAACTCGCTCCCAGCCTGCCGTGAGCGGACTGGGGGCTTTTTGTGTATTTGGGCGGCGTACCCACGGCTTTTGACGCTTGAGCGCTGCTCTGAGCGTGTCATCTTGCGTCTTCATGCGGACAGTTTGTATGGTCGATCAGAACGAGACTATCCTGGTAAAACTCAGCCAAATCGACGCCCGGTACAGGGAGATCGAGCAGCAGATAGC
The DNA here is from genome assembly GCA_964475805.1 of uncultured Pirellulales bacterium. Classification (GTDB taxonomy): domain Bacteria; phylum Planctomycetota; class Phycisphaerae; order Sedimentisphaerales; family Anaerobacaceae; genus JAFGTG01. Next base: position 6,107 of record CAYZAH010000121.1, read on the forward strand.
GACGCCGGAAATTGCGAGCGATCCGAACAAGCTGATCGCCTTGTCCAAAGAGCAGGGCAAGCTGAAGGCCATTGTCACGAAATACCGCCAGTACAAGAAAGCGGTAGCCGGTGCTGAAGAAGCTCAGCAAATACTGTCGGACGCGGCCGCCGAAGACGATTTGAAGACGCTGGCGGAAGAGGAGAGGCAACAGTTCGAAGCCCAGTCGAACGCCCTGCTCGACGAGATCGTGAACAGCATGGTGATGGCCGACGATATGGACATCGATTCGGTCATTATGGAAATACGGGCGGGAACCGGCGGCGAAGAAGCGGCTTTATTCGCGCGCGATTTGTACGAGATGTACATCCGGTACGCGGAAACGCGCAGATGGAAGATCGAGCAGCTTGATTTCAGCGTGACGGAAAAGGGCGGCTTTCGAGAGGCCATTTTCAGCGTCAAAGGGCCGGGCGTGTGGTCGGAATTGGGCTACGAGGGCGGCGGGCATCGTGTCCAGCGCGTCCCGGAAACCGAGTCTCAGGGCCGAATTCACACCTCGGCGGCGACGGTGGCCGTTCTGCCTGAGCCGGAGGAGATTGATATCGAGATTGCGCCCGACGACGTGATCGAGCACGTCAGCCGGTCGAGCGGGCCGGGCGGGCAGAACGTCAACAAGGTCAGCAGCGCGATCCGCCTGGAGCACGTCCCGACGGGTATCACGGTCAATATGCAGGACGAGCAGAGCCAGCACAAGAATCGGGCCAAGGCCTGGCGCCTCTTGAAAAGCCGTATCTACGAGCGCATCCAGAGCCAGAAGCGAGCCGAGCGCGATTCCCAACGCAAGACAATGATCGGCTCGGGCGACCGGTCCCAGAAGATCAGAACCTACAACTTCCCGCAGAACAGAGTGACCGATCACAGGATCAACCTGTCGCTCTACAACCTTGACAAGATCATGGGAGGTGATATGAGTGAGCTGATCGCCGCCCTGAAAGACCACGACAGGCAGCAGAGATTGAAAAACCTTTGATTGTGGCTGACGACGTAATACGAATGGGCCGCAGGACACAAGGCGCGGAAGCCGAGACACAAGATGATAATTGTTGTCACTGGAATGGTCGGCATAGACAAGAAGAGCTACCTGGAGAAGGTCTGCCAGCTCGCGGCCGAGAGGGGCAAGGATGTCCTGCTATGCAACGTCGGCGACCGGATGTACGCC
>CAYZAH010000121.1:7314-9120 GCA_964475805.1 uncultured Pirellulales bacterium
GCGCAGTCTACGTCTTGTATCCTGAGTCTTGTGTCGTGTGTCTTGTGTGTCCGAGGTCGAGACATGATCGTCGTTGTGACGGGAATGGTTGGCGTTGATAAGAAGAGCTACCTGGAGAAGGTCTGCCAGCTTGCCGCCGGGAGGGAAAAGGACGTTTTGCTATGCAACGTCGGCGACCGGATGTACGCCGAAGCGCCTGATATCCCACCCGGGAAAATCCTGGACATTCCGATGAAGAGGCTCAACTCGCTTCGACGCAGCGTTTTCAAGGACATCATCGCCCAGGCTCAGGATGCTCCCAATCTGATCGTCAACACCCACGCCACGTTTCGCTGGCGGCACGGTTTATTCCCGGCGGTGGACTTCGATCAGATGCGCCAGCTCAACGCCGATATGTACGTTTGCCTGATAGACGGCGTGACGACCCTGCACAAACGCCTCGTGGACGAGCACGCCGTCGAACACACGCTGAAGGACCTGATCGTCTGGCGTGAGGAGGAGATTATCGGCACGGAGATGCTCTGCAAAGGCATTGACGAAACGGCTCCGTTCTATTGCCTGGCTCGCGGCGTGGAGAAAGAAACGGTCGATACGTTTTACAGGCTCATTTTCCACAGCGAAATAAAGAGAGCGTACCTGAGCTTTCCGATGACGGCCGTGGCGGATATGGAGGACGTGAAAAAGGAGATTGACGATTTCAGGCACGCGATGGCGCCGTTGTTTATCTGCTTCGATCCGGGCGACCTGGAGGAGTCGTACTTGCCGCACAGGGCCCGGCGTGCCGCCGAGGAAGGTTTGGAATACGTCGAGGTGACCGCGTTAGGACAGCGAGTCCGGCTGGACTTGCACGAGGTCCGGCAGATCGAACGCGATATCAACAGTCAGACGTATGCCCGCGATTTCATGCTCATCGACCAGGCGGATATGATCGTCAGTTTCGTGCCGAGCCTAGCCGACGGACGCGCCGCGATATCCAGCGGCGTCGAGCGGGAACTCCAGCACGCCCACGAGGCGGCCAAAGAAGTCTACGTCATCTGGACGGCCAAACAGAACCCCTCGGTTTTCGTCACTCAAACGGCAACCAAAGTGTTCGACAGCACGGCCGACGCCCTGGAGTTCTTCAAAAGTTCAAATTAACTGCATTCCCTGTCATCCCTGTGAAAACAGGAATCCAGGTGCATGGTAAGAAGACAGATTCATCTCTGCGTGGGAATGACATTGTGTTAATATGTGTGAGCGGGTGATGGGCGGTGAGCCAATGGGCGAAGAATTTGTCAGTGAGCCGATCACGCCGGTCGCGGGGACGTTCGACGCGGCCGGAATGACGCGGGCCGAGCCGGGATTGCCCGAGCGGTTTGTCTGGAGAGAAAACGAGTACGCCGTGGCGGAGATCCTTGAAGCCTGGAAGGAATCGGGGCCATGCAGAAATGGCAGCCGAGAGCAGTATTTGCGGAAGCACTGGTACAGGATTCGGACGCAAAACGGTCTGGAGATGACGCTGTACTTCGAGCGGCAGGCGAGATCGAAAGCGCAAAGCAAAGCAAGATGGTGGGTATATACAATCAAGAGGCTCATGCAAAGGAGAAGAAAATGAGTGAGGTAACAGCTTTCTGTGGTTTGGTTTGCAGCAATTGTGGGGCGTTCATCGCGACACGCGACGATGACGACGCGAAAAGGGCCGAAGTAGCCCAGCAATGGTCGCAACAGTACAACGTCGAGATGAAGCCTGCGGACATCAACTGCGACGGCTGCGTTTCGGATACCGACCGTCATATCGGCCACTGCCAAGTCTGCGAGATCAGAAAT
>CAYZAH010000122.1:0-9107 GCA_964475805.1 uncultured Pirellulales bacterium
GAGACTCACTTCTCTCGAACATTCTCTGAACTTCCATATTCACAACCTCAAGAAATGATGGACCGGCGCCACGTGTACAAGGTTGATACGTCGTCGGGGGATGTGAGTACCTGTGAGCATCGAGATTTGCAGAAAATTGTGCCAAAGTTCTAAATTTTCGTGGATATCGAGTCGATAGACGAACAACCCGGTTGCGAGAGCCGGCATCGTCAAGCGGTGTTTTTGCAGTGGGGTTAGAGTTTTCTAATAATTTGCCAGGCTCAAAGTGACGAAAGTGTCTGAGCGTGGGCTTCTGGAGGATTGCCGAGGTTAGCCGGAATAGATGAAACAGAAGTTCCGACGTGTTGACGAAGCATTGGCGGACGGAAGTGGTAATGGAGGAATAGTAAAATGGCGAAGCGTTCTAAAAAACCTCAGAAATCAGAGGCCAAGTTGGAAGGGTATGTCGTGGTGGCTTTTGCCGAGGACATGGATCAGGCGAAGGAATACAAGAGCCTGCTGGAAGCCAGTGACATTCCCGCCGTCATACGGGAACAGGGCGAACAGGTAATAGGTTCTCCTGAAATCGCCGTCATGGTCGCGGAAGAGTATCTTGACGAGGCCCACGTCGTGATCGAGTCGCAGCACGCCTACGACGATTTCTACGACCTGGCGTTAGAAGAGGAAGATGAGAGCGATTTCGACGGCGACTTTTTGGATGATGACTTTTAGGATGAGCAAAGAAAACGATTTACCGGAACGCCCCATGCACGAGGATCGCAGAAAGAGCGTTGTAGACAGACGTTTGGGTCTGGACCGCAGGCGAGGACCGGGCCGACGGCTGACGGCCGAGCGGAAGTCCGCGGAAGAAGGGCAGATGTCCGACGAACAATTCGAGTTCGTTATGGCCATCGACAGGTACAAACGCAAGAATGCAAGGCCCTTTCCAACGTGGACGGAAGTCCTGGAGGTGATAAAGGCGCTGGGCTACCGTAAAGTGGCCGAACCGGGACCTATCGAGCGCCCCAAGACACCCGCAGCGAAGTAATGATCCGACCCCTGTCCGGGGAGTGACTGCGGTGAGCTAAAGTGTGTCAGCGCCACGAGTATAGGTGCTGTAGTCGCTTTGGACCTTAGGCACTTCCCACTTTCGGTGAAGACAACATCTTGAGCAGCGCAATCATATCGGCGTCGTTGCGAGCTTGTTCTCCCGGCCTGAAAGGCAGCGGTTCGACAAACTGCGTGGTCACCCGGTGTAACAGTTTGCCGACCGGATCGATCCTGCAGGCGTAACCCGAACGAACGAAATCTCGCACAGCAAAAGAGTCACCCAGGCCGCACAGCGGAACACTGAAATGAGCAGTTATCGGCTGATTATGAAACAGGCAAATCTCGTGCGCGTAGTAGGTAAAGGCGACTGCCTCGCTGCAAATATCAACCATCTGGCCCTGCATTAGTTCGCCGGTGGCATCATCTGTGAACCATATAGGCCATCCGTAGAGCAATCTCTGTTCTGCCCTGAATTCATCACGTCTATCCATTTTCAACTCCTCAAACCTATATAAAGTATAACACAGATTTAACGAGGGCAAAAAAACGTCGTCAGTGACAGACTGATGCTCGCAGGTGTGTAGACCCGATCCCGCCCTCCGCGGCTCCTTGTTACCGGGTTCTTTCCCTTCTTCAGAAATTCTGTTCGAGGATGTCGGCGGTTCGGCGGCACAACTCCCGGCCGTAATCCACCCACTCGCCCTGGCCCCAGTACCGATAACAGCTTGTCTGGGTGAGAAGCAAGTGGTAGAGGGCGTTGCGGAACCGCCGCTCGGACGGGTCGATACCCTTGGTCAGGACCTTCTCATTGAATTGGGCGCTGACTTGCTCCATCGGTTTGAGCACTTTTTCGTAGCCATTTACCCAGGAAATGTTGTTCGTCCAGCTTCCTCCCTCCATGTGGAAGTTGTCGTGCCCTTGTTCGAGCTGCTTGATGACTTCAGCAAGGGCGTCCGGCCCGGAACCGTCCTTGAATTTCTCCCAGATGCGATGTTGCATGATCGGCTGGATCGCGGGGAAGTTCTCCTCTTTCACACCCAGGCTGTCAAGATATTCAAGATACTCGGTCACGTTGACCGCCGGCGTGGGTGAGCCACTACATTGGCCCATGACATCGAGGTACTTACCCGGGAATTCGTTCATCATGACGCCGCCGTTTTCTCCATCCGAAATTTGCGTCACGAGGGGCGGAATGGACTTTCCGTCCAGTTCGATGCGGTCGAGGCCCATCGCCTCGAAATAGGGCTGCATCTGCCCGATCAGTTTCGTGTCGCTTCCCTGGGTTTTGATAATAGCAGTGATCGCGAGCGTTTCGCCCTGAGAATTCTTCGCGATGAGCCGATGGGGGCGGTGTGCGTACTTGAGCCCGCTTCCGTCCTCAACGTGCTCGACGGTGTGTTCCTGGACGATGACCCAGCGGTAGCCCGCCTCTTTGAGCGTCTTGACGAACTCGTAAAATACGTCCGGGTGGTTCGGCAACGCCATTTCCGAGGGCGAGAAGCCGCTTATTCTCGCCAGAGCGTCGACGCCGAACAGGGCGGCGAAGAAGTGCTGCCACGCGCGCACGTGCAGCCGATAATCCTGCACGGGTGTGGACGGAGCAACCGGATGCCCCCAGCCGGAGCCGAGCCATTCCGCACAACGACGGTAGTCCGGGTCGCAAGTGATCTTTCGCAGATTGTCGAATACATCGTCCAGGCCCATCTTGCGCATACCGTGGAGGAGCGTGCCGGAGTAGTCCAGCATGACGCGGGGCTCTTTGCCTTCGGAGACGAGGTCGGGGATGAAATCGCCCATCCGCTTGTAGCAATTCCGAAAGACCGAGGCGTTGTGGTTGTCGCCGACATTCGGGTGATCCATCATGAACTTCAGGTAGCTTATTTCCTCAGCTTCCCTTAGGGGCTGATCGGGATTCGGTATGATCGGCTGGTGCATGTGCAAGGCGATGGCGAATGCGCTTTTGACGTTGTCCCAGTCAATCCGGCTCTCGGGCAGGAACACTTGGCCGTGCTCCATGGCCTTGGCAAGTATCTGTTCGGACCCGGAAAGATCAGGTATTCCTTCAACGTATTCGGCCAGCTCGGTCATTCTTTCTACCTTTCATTTCTGTAAGTTATTCAGTTATTTTCGCACCTTCTCCAGCCAAGGTTGCCTGGCGAACGCGGGCAGCTTGAAGGCTTGTTTGAGCAGCCGCATGTCCGCTCCCACGGAGGACGTCAGGCCCCCGGCCGCTGGCAAATAGCAGCCCAGAGTATAGTCGATGATCATGCGCCGAGCACTAAAACGCCAGGTCAGGGTGCGGAGCGAGTGTTTCTGCAGCGCGACCCACCGATGAGGTACTCCGTCCTCGTCTCGGTCGTAAAACAACGGCACCACTTCCTCTTCGAGCACGCGGTAGAGGGCCATCGCGTCGATATGGTCCTGGTGGTCGAGGTTGGCGTGCTCGCCGCCCTTGCCAATGGCGAAGCCGTTCGCACCGTCGTACGCTTGCGCCCACCATCCATCGAGAACGGAAATATTGAGCCCGCCGTTCATCGCCACTTTCTGCCCGCTGGTCCCGCATGCCTCTAACGGCCGGCGAGGCGTATTCAGCCACGCATCCGCGCCCTGGACCAGGTGTCGGCACACGTTGATGTCATAATTTTCGATGAAGATAATCTTGCCCACAAATCTCGGGTCGCGAGCAAACCGGAAGACCGTTTGGATAATGTGTTTGCCTTGCGTATCGTCCGGGTGCGCCTTGCCCGCAAAGACAAACTGCACGGGCCGTTGAGGATTGTTGACCAGCCGATCCAGTCGGGCCGGGTCCGTAAAGAGCAGATCCATCCGCTTGTATTGGGCGAATCGCCTGGCCACCCCGATGGTCAGTGCGTTGGGGTTTAGCCTGGCCCGCTCGGGATAGTCGCTCTCGCCGCCGGTCCTTGCCCATTCCTGGCTGTGCACCGTGCGATCCACGTATTCCACCAGATGAGCTCTCAACTGCTGGTCCTTCTCCCATATCTCCAAGTCATCTATTTGCTCCATGGCAATCCAGGTGGCCGGGTCGTCCATCGTTTCCTGCCAATCCGGCCCGAGGTGCTTATCGTACAGTTCCGCCATCGGTTCGGCCAGCCAGGCGCCGACGTGCACACCATTGGTGATATAGTTGATCGGCACGTCTTCCCGGCTATTCGTCGGCCAGAGCTTATTCCAGATGGTTTTCGTCAATCGGGCATGAAGGAAAGAAACCGCGTTTCGATGTCGCGACATCTTCATCGCCAGCACGGTCATGGAAAACTGCTCTGCATCATCTTCAGGGTTGACCCGTCCGAGACCCAGCAACTGCTTTTCGGAAAGCCCAAGCTGCCTGCGCAGCGGGGTCAGGGCATCGACGAGCATTTTCGGCTCGAAGACGTCATGCCCGGCGGCCACGGCGGTATGGGTAGTAAAGATGGTCTGCGAGGCCGCGATCTCATACATGTTGTCGAACGTCTGGTCGTCACGTTCCATCAGCGTTCGTACAAGCTCGAGGCAGGCAAAGGCGCTGTGTCCCTCGTTAAGGTGGATGACGGACGGCGTGATGCCGAGGGCCTCCAGAGCGTGCATGCCGCCAACGCCGAGAATGAGCTCCTGTCGAAGCCGGGTGCGCCGGTCGCCCCCGTACAATTTGCTGGTGAGGTGCCTGTCTTCCTCGGAGTTTCCGTCCACGTCGGTATCGAGCAGTAGAAGAAGATTCCGTCCGACCCTCACCCGCCAAATCCCGACCCATATCTGGTAGGATTCCGTACGGACGGTGACGGTAATGGGCTGGCCGTACTCGTTCTTGACCCGCTCGATGGGCAAGACGGTGTCGCTGGAAGAGAAATAGTGTTCCTGCTGCCATCCATCGGCGTCGAGCGACTGGTCGAAATAGCCGTGCGCATAGGCAAGACCAATGCCGACGATAGGGACGCCGAGGTCGGAGGCGCTCTTAAGATGATCGCCCGCCAGGACTCCCAGTCCGCCGGAGTAGATCGACAACGATTCGTGCAGAGCGAACTCGGCGCTGAAATAAGCCACCGGCTGTGCACGCAACGGACCTGCGTGCCAGGCGCCCCAGATTTCATTGGCTTCCAGATAGTCGTGCAGGTCGTTCAATGCCTGGCTGACACGCTTAACGGTCCGAGGATCACCATGCTTGTCCTCCAACACCTGGTCGGCCAGCCGATGAAGAAACTCGACGGGATTGTGATTGACCTCCCGCCACAACTCCGTGTCAATATCCCTGAAGATCCGTACGAATTCCGGGTGCCAGGCCCAGTAGAGATTCTTGCTCAACTCCTTAAGTCTTTCCGCCAGATTCATGGAATCCCTTTCGGCGGTCAAATCCCCCCTTAGGTGCATATCAACTCTCCGTAAATCCCTTCCGTTTGTGCGGCGGCGATATCCCACGTGAATCCGTAGGCCGCCTTGACCCGCCCTCGTTCACCCATCCACCGAGCGTGGAGAAAATTGCTGAATATCTCTTTCAATGCCCAGCATATCGAGCCGGAATTGTCGTGGGCGACAAATCCCTCCTGGTTGTGGGCCACGACTTCGGCGGGTCCGCCGTTTCGCGTGACCACAACGGGCTTGCCCGCCGCCCAAGCCTCGAGCACGACAATTCCGAACGGCTCGTTTCGACTGGGCACGCAAACCACGTCCGTGCTCTTGTACAGGTTTATTAGGTCGCTGTTGGCGGACATATTGCCCAGGAAGCGCACCGCGTGGCGCACGCCTAACTCGTCGGCCCGTCGCTCGAGGGCGCTACGCATGTAGCCGTCCCCAACGAAAACAACTTTGGCGTGCGGATACTGAGCCAACACGCCCGGCACGGCTTCCAGTAGCAGATCAGGTCCTTTTTGAATGGTCAATCGACCGACAAAAAGGACCATCGGGTCCATTGGTCCGATGCCGTAGCTGGCTCGACACACGGCTGGGTCAATGAAGCCGTCAAAACGAGCGCAGTTGATGCCATTGCGGACACATCGCAGTTTGGCATCGGGCACGCTGTACTGACGCTTGACCTCATCAGACAGCGCTCCCGAGACAGCGATGACACGGTCCGCGCAATAAATGCCTTCGGCTTCGACGGCGCGGACACGGTCCGACTGTCCGTTGAAATGGTTGTTCCCGCATCGACCGTATTCAGTGGAATGGATCGTCAGGAGCACGCGTTGTCCGTAGTTGTTCTTCAACTGGACGATACCCTTGGCACAGAGCCAATCGTGGCCGTGCACGACGTCGAAACGCCCCCCCTGGAAGCTCTCGGTCTGCTTCGTGAAATAGGCGAAGCTGTTGCACATATTGTTCATCTCGGTCACGAAGTCCGGATGAAGGTCGATGGGGCAGCGATGATAGTGAACGCCGTCTATCCATTGATACGTCGGTTGCCCTTCGCCGAGACGGGTAAATACGTGGATCTCGTGGCCTCGCCGCTCCAGCGCCGCCGCTAACTCGGTCACGTGCACCGCGACTCCACCGACTGGGATGGAGTGCAGGCTCTCCCACGCATAAAAGGCTATTCTCATTAGCGTATCCCGCTCTAACAATTCCACCAGTTAAGATCAATATCCTGAAAAATGACGTCCCGCATATCCGCCTCCTGTATTTGGACCTTCTGGACCTCATCGAGTCCGGCCAGATAATGCGGGTTCTCGGCGAGACGCTCGGCCATCTCTGTGAACAACTCAAAGCGTGCAACGTGCTGGATGAATCTCTGCATTCCGTAGTCCGGGGCCTGTTTGCGCGTGATGACAAAGGGCCAGTCGCTTGCTTGGAGTAACAATAGCTCCCGTCCCGCCTTTTCGAGAATCTTGCGCAGCTCAGGTTTCTGACGCCAGGGCAGGTGGTAGGTCAGTTTTCCGAACAGTGTCTCACAGCGATACTCGATTTCCCACAGCCATTTGACCTGGTCGCACGCCCAGACACGATGGTCTCCTCCTTCTCCCCAGGAGCCGGCCGGCAGATGAACCGATCGGTCCGGCCTGAATGATTCCAGATAGTTCCCAGCGGTTCGCAATTCCACGTCGGGATCGGCAGCCAAAGTCAAAAGGACGTCCCGCAGAAAGGCGGGACCTTCAAACCACCAGTGCCCGAAAAGCTCAGCGTCGAAGCAGGCTACTACGACGCCCTGTTTGCCCGTCTGCTGCCGGTATTCGTAAAGCCGGCGTTTGACCTCACGGCAAAAATGCTGGGCCTGTTGGTAGATTCGAGTCGGCACGTCGTCCGGGTAGTAGAAATCTTTGAGGCCCAGGTCGCTTTTAGAATCAGTAACCTTCCAATATCGAAGCCCGCGCCGCGGACCGTGCCTTTTGTGGAACTCCAGATAGACCCCGTCGGCGGGATAGCCCACGAAACCGCACCAGACCTGTTTACAGATGTAAGGGTCCCTGGCGAAGGCGGCCATCTGAGGTGCTCTGCCTTCATTGCCATCGACCCATACCGGCTGATGCACGCTGGGTTGGTCGTTGCCGCCGGCGTTCATAACCATGTGATCGTCCACAAAGAAATAGGACAGACCCTCCTCGGAGACGAGTTCGTCCACGCCTCTTCGCCAGTCGGGATCGCCCCATTCCGTGGCCGGCGCCCAGCGGCCGGCGGGTCTGTAGGCGCCTTCGGGAAGCCATATACCGTTGGGTTTGAGCCCGAGAATTCGCTGTGAGCTGTTCAGCCCCGCGCGGACCTGTGCTCGAATCGACGAGTCTTCTAACAGCAGGGGCATATATCCGTGTGTCGCGGCGGAAGTCAACAGATCAACGGCGCCCGTCCGTGCCAATTTCTCGAAGGCAGCCGGTATATCACGACCAATCCGTGCGAACTGACTGGACAAGTCCTGGTAGAATGTTTCCCACCTCTCGGCAAGCCAGGCTAAGTGCGGCTGGGCATCTTGCTCGAAGTATTGACGGTCGGCTACGGCCTGTTCGGCGCGATTGCGAAGGTACGCCTCGAAACCCTTCTTGAAGTGGTCATGGGCAAGCTGCTCCAGAAGCACGGGCGTCAGGCCGATGGTCAGGCGGGGGTCTCCATTCAGAAAGTTGCACTCGTCTATCATCGATAGCAGAGGCAGGTAGGTTTCAGCCGCCGCCTCGTAGAGCCAGTCTTCCCCGTGCGGCCATACCCCGTGGTGCAAAACGTATGGCATATGCCCGTGCAGCACCAGACAAAAACTACCTACAGACATCCTGTGCTCCTTAAGCCGGCTCGCTCATCCAAGCGTCGTCTTTTTGCTTTGGAGAGAATTTCCTTGCGTGCTTCGGATAGTGCCGCGGTCACGTCTTCCCAGTCGCCTTTGATTCTCAGATGGTGGTCACGTTGTGTTGCCCTGAACCCGTATGCGTTTAGGTACATTTTCAGCGAGTCGAAAGTCATACAGGTTTCTTCATTTATGGCATTATCGGGAATTATCAGCTTGGCCTCCAGCTTGACGGATGTACGCGGCTCTTGCGGCGGAACCGGCATGGCCACGATCTTCAACCGCGGCGGAGTAGCCGGCTCGCTCGCAACCAGCGGTTCTTGTTCGGCTGGTTCGACATGAGGCTGCGGACAAAGCTGTTCATACGTTTCAATCGTCTGGGCGGATATCTTGCTCCAGCTAAAGCGCTTTTCGAGCACCTTTCGTCCGTTGCTGCCCATCCATCGCGCCCGGTCGAAATTCGAGAAGATGCGGTCAATGCCCCAAAAGACCGAATCGACGCGGGGAAATATCTTCAGCCCCGTTACCTCATGGTCCACGTACTCCTTCGGCCCACCCGTTTCGGTGGCGACGACCGGTTTGCCGGCGCTCCAGCCTTCCAGCACAACGATCCCGAAGGGTTCATTCCGGCTGGGTACACACACCGTCTCACACAGCTTGAAGAGCTTGACCAGGGTTTCGCCATTGGTGAAGCCGACGAATCGAATCGCATGAGCGACACCGAGATGCCTTGCCCTGGCCTCCAGAAACCCTCGCTGGTCGCCATCGCCGGCGAAGATGAACTTCGCGTTGCTGTATTTGTTCAGGATGGCTGGGATGGCTTCGATCAGAATGTCCGCGCCCTTCTGCCACACGAGCCGCCCGCAAAAGAGCACCGTCGGATCGA
>CAYZAH010000123.1:0-2807 GCA_964475805.1 uncultured Pirellulales bacterium
CTTTCTTTCGATGATTTTGACGAATTCCGTCGCATTCTCGGCCACGAGCAGGTTCACGCCGGCTGGACGAAAGATGTAGCGCACCGCTTCCGGCCACGCCCAGTTTGCATCACTGACCAGGACATTCACCTCTTCGAGTTTTGACAAATTCGACACCATATCCGTACCGTCCTGCTCTGACGTGATGCAAATGTCGTGCCAAGTGTCTGTTTTGGGCCCAATACAAACATAAGTACCTTCTAATAAGCAACTTATGCCCATATCTGCATTTTGTCGCCCGCCTGCCAAAATCTCATATCCGCACTCTCCCGCTGCCAACCTGACAGACTTCAAGCCCTATGCGCTCGCCCGAAGGCACAGCGTCCCAGCCATCAGCCCAGAGCGAACGGGTGGAAGGGGATTGCCAATTACACTGCTCACGCTCTTATAGGTCGTGCCGCCCGAGCGCACGGCACCGGACGCGGTGCAGGCGCTCCGCAAACAAGGATTTTGTTCTATTTCCAGACGAAAGTTATAATATAGATAGTTCTCTGTTCTTATTTTATGTTAACTTAGATAAAATATACACCGATATAACACTTAAATTCCAGGGAAACTATGCCCGAATGGGCACGAGCAGTCAACGAGACGGCTAACTGTTGAGAGACCGTCTTAGCCGCTTCGCCTGGATGGACGAAAGGAGATATACGATGATGAAGAAACTGCTTTATATCTCGGTACTTCTGCTGGTATCCAGCTCGCTGAGCTGTAAAAGCTGGTTCAGCCCTGACAAGCCGAAAACATCGGAATCGAAGGTTAGCGCGAGCGACTTTCTTCGTGAGCAGTTCCAGCAGCAGCCGGTGGTGATGCCCCCGGCCGAGACAATGCCGACCAGCATTATGCCCCCTACCACTCCCGAGGCCGGGCCGACGATTGGCGGTTCGGAGATGACGGCGGTTAGCGAAGCGGGATCGTCCGTCGTTTCGAGAACGTATCCGTGGCCCGAGTGCGGAATCGTCCGATTGGATAAGAGCATGCCGACCGAGATTGGCTTGAACAGCCCGTTCGAGTATACGATCTCGCTGGAAAACCTGACGCAGACGACACTGAACGGCATTGTAGTCAACGAGGAGTTGCCCACTCATTTCAAATTCCAGGGTGCCTCGCCGCCGCCGGACCAGGAGGACGGAAACAAGCTCATATGGAACATTCCGTCCCTCGGCCCAAAGGCCAGTACCCAAATGAGAATCAAAGGCATGGGCACTCACGTCGAGGCCCTCAAACATTGTACGACGGTCATTACGCCCGTCATCCCGGCTTGTACCAGCGTCCAGGTCATTCAGCCCGAGCTGCAGTTGACCAAAACGGCGCCGGTTGACGTCCTGCTCTGCGACGTGATTCCCGTCCGATACGTCGTGACCAACACGGGGACAGGCTCCGTAAGAAACGTCAAGGTCAGTGAATCGCTGCCTGGAGGCTTAAGAACAACCGACGGTAAAAACGACATCATATTCGACGCGGGCACGCTTATGGCGGGCCAGTCCCGCCAGTTCACCGCCGAGCTGCGGGCCAGCAAGACCGGCAAGTACATCAGCAAGGCGACAGCCACCTCGACCACAGGTACGAGAGCCGAATCGCCACCGACGACAATAATAGTCGGTCTGCCCATCCTGTCCCTCAAGAAGACGGGGATGGAGACTCAGTACATCGGCCGGCCGATCACTTACGAAATCGCCCTCTCGAACAAGTCGGACGTGCCCGCAAAGAACGCGGTCCTGGAAGATATCATCCCGAGCGGAGTCACCGGTGTCAAAGCCACCTCGGGCGCCAAACTTTCCGGCTCGAAACTGGTCTGGGAGTTCGGCACCCTCGAGCCGGGCGTGTCTAAGACCGTGAAGGTCTCCTATACGCCAAGCAGGGCCGGCACCTTGGCAAGCACCGCCACGGCAACCGCCTACTGCGCGGAAGCCGTCGCCTCTTCGGTCAGAACCACCATCACGGGAATTTCGGCGCTGTCGCTCGAAGTTGTCGACGTCGAGGACCCGGTCAGGGTGGGATCGAACGCGACCTATATCATTCGCGTCGAGAACCAGGGATCGGCGACCGCCACGAACATCCGCGTGAGCTGTATCCTGGAAGACTATGTCCGGTACGTATCGTCGGCCGGCGCGACGGCCAGCTCGCAGGAAGGCCAAAGCGTGAGATTCCTCCCGCTGGCCACTCTGGCTCCGAAAGCCAAGGCCGCCTGGCGCGTGGTTGTCGAAGCCGTCAGACCCGGCGACGCGCGATTCAAAGCCATTATGCACGCCGATCAGCTTTCTCGTCCCGTCGAAGAAACCGAGTCCACGCACCTGTACGAGTAGCTGAAACAGTAAGCGAAGACGACGCCACGGCGCCCCACGGCGCCGTGGTGTCCTCCTGATAACTCCGGCATAATTGATCTTGACAGGCCACCCGAAGTCTGCAAAAATGAGCTCGTTTGAAGAAATTGCTCAGGATGAGATCGCCGTGCCGCACAAAATCGTATCGAAAAAGCAGCTCTCCGAAGACGTATTCACGGCTGAAATCGAGGTGCCGCTCGTCGCACGGGCCAGGCGGCCGGGCCAGTTTGTCATTATCAGCCTCAACAATGAACACGCCGAGAGAATCCCGCTGACGATCGCCGGCGCTGACGCCGAAAAAGGCACGATCAATTTGATCTGGCAACGGGTCGGAAAAACCACCGCCGAGATGGCGCAATTGCAGGTGGGTGATGAGATCGCAAACGTAGCCGGGCCTTTAGGCAACCCGACGGACATCGAGCTGTTCGGCACGGTCGTCTGCGTGGG
>CAYZAH010000123.1:2907-6518 GCA_964475805.1 uncultured Pirellulales bacterium
GCCATCGGCCCGGCTATCATGATGAAATTCTGCTGCAAAGTCACTAAAGAGTTCGACGTACCAACGCAGGTCTCGCTCAACACGATCATGATCGACGGGACGGGCATGTGCGGCGGCTGCCGAATCGAATTCGACGGCAAGCCGAAGTTCGTCTGCGTGGATGGACCCGAGTTCGACGGGCACAAGGTGAACTTCGATCTGATGATGAAAAGGCTCAGCGCCTATCATCAAATGGAGAAGAACGAGTACGAACAATTCAAGAAACATGGGTGCAAAATAGGTCTGGACCGTGACTGACGACGAAAGACAAAAGCTCTTTCAAGAGCTTTCAGCCAAGCAGGAGGCGGGTGAGCTGAAACCCGCCGACAGGTACGCCATCCCGCCGCAAGCCATGCCCGAACAAGACCCGGTGGTCAGGGCGACAAACGTCAACGAGGTCGCCACGGGCTATACGGAGATGCACGCGAGGATCGAGGCGTTGCGCTGCCTGGGCTGCAAGAACGCCCCGTGCGTCAAGGGCTGTCCCGTGGCCATCCGGATTCCGGACTTCGTTGGCGCCATCGCCGAGGGCCGGTACAAAGACGCCTTAGCGATCATCAAGGAAAACTCCCTGCTGCCCGCCGTGTGCGGCCGGGTCTGCCCGCAAGAGAACCAGTGTCAGTTGACGTGCACGGTCGGCCGGAAATTCAAGGACCCGACCAAAGCCGTCTCCATCGGCCGGCTCGAACGATTCGTCGCCGATCTCGATCAGGGCTCGGAATCCGTCCCGCAGATCGCCGCCGAGACGGGCAAGAAGGTCGCCATCGTCGGCTCGGGACCGGGAGGGATCGTCGCCGCGGCGGATACGCGACGGGCCGGCCACGACGTGACGCTTTTCGAGGCCTTTCACAAGCCCGGCGGCGTCATGGTCTACGGCATCCCGGAATTCAGGCTCCCCAAAGCCATCGTGCAAAAAGAGATCGACACGCTCAGTAAGATGGGCGTCAAACTCGTATACAATTTCATCGTCGGCAAGACGCGGACGATCCAGCAGTTGCTCAACGAGGACGGCTTCGACGCCGTCTACATCGGTGTCGGCGCGGGCCTTCCGAATTTCATGGGGATCGAGGGCGAATCGCTCGTCGGCGTCTACAGCGCCAACGAATATCTCACGCGGGCGAACCTGATGAAGGCGTACAGTTTCGGCTCCGGCGCCGATACGCCGATTGCCCGCTCGGAGGTGGTCGCGGTGGTCGGCGGGGGCAACGTCGCGATGGACGCGGCGAGAACGGCGCTGAGGCTCGGCGCCGCGAAGGTCTATCTGATCTACCGACGAACCGAAAAAGAGATGCCCGCGCGGATCGAAGAGGTCCATCACGCCAAAGAAGAGGGGATCGACTTCCACATATTGCAGAGTCCGAAGCGCATCATCGGCAACGAAGACAGCCGCGTCACCGCCATCGAGTGCCTCAAGTACGAGCTTGGCGAGCCGGACGATTCGGGCCGGCGGCGCCCCGTGCCCATCCAAGGCTCGGAGTTCACGATCAAGCTCGATACCGTCATCATCGCCATCGGCAACAAGCCGAACCCCTTGATCTCGCAAACGATGCCGGAACTGGAGACGACCAAGTGGGGCACGATTGTCGTCGATGAGCAAACGATGGCCACTTCCGTCCCCGGCGTCTACGCCGGCGGCGACATTGTCTCCGGTGCCGCCACGGTCATCTTAGCGATGGGCCAGGGCCGAATCGCCGCCGCAGGCATAAACCAATACCTCGCCAACCACCAAGAATAAGACAGAAGACCTCCATCTTTGACGTGGTCGATTCAGCGGTGTCACCGTAGTCTGACAACGACGTCGCCGATCGTGTCCTCTCGACTGCGAGGCACGTATGGCTTCCCTTGCTCCTGTACCCAAACGTTCAGCTTTGCTTTGCCGGCTGGTAAAGAGAATGTGGCCCGCGTTTGCCCCGGGTCGAGCGGCTTACTCATGGTCTCATCATTGATTCTTACAAAGATTCGACCGTTCTCCGCGACGGACTCTCTATTGATAGTGAACTCGTACTCTCCGCTACGCTCGATGTACACGGGCCACCCGGTGGGTTTCTGGTCGATATAGGCCCCATCTTGATAGCGGCACAAATAGGTCGGATTCTCGGCATCAGAGCCAAGATGGATATAGCCCGGGGTGAACTGTCGTGAACTTCTGACATCGTCAAACCAGGCATCATACGCCGTCCTAAGCTTTTCCAGGACGTCGGGATAACGTGCCGCAACGTTGTTCTTTTCGCCGGGATCGGTCGCGAGGTCGTAGAGCTCGAGAACGGGATCGTCCCTGGAGGTCTCGAGTTTTCTATCGTTGAACGTGCCCGGGTAGCCGACCATCTTGAACCTTTGCGTCACCACGGCGCAGTTCTGATAGCGGTGTGGTGTCAGACCGCGATGGCACTGGAAGAACAACATACGCTCCGGCCACCGGATGTCTCTACCTTCCAACAAGGGCAGCAAACTAATGCCATCCACCACAGGTTCGGCCGGGAGGCTTATCCCGCAGACGTCCATCAGCGTTGGCAGGATATCAATATGCGAAGCAATGGCATCAACTTCCAACCCCTTTGTTCGCAGACGAGCTTGCCATTGTACGAAACACGGCACCCGCAACCCTCCTTCATATACGGAGGGCTGCCCTCGTCCTCGCAATCCGGCGACGTCGATCCGCACGTTCCCATCATCCGAAAGGAAAATGATCAGGGTATTTCTTCTCAGATCCAATTCGTCGAGCTTATCGAGCAGTCGCGCGACGTTGTCATCAAGATTGGTGATCATGCCGTACACCGCCGCCGTCCTGTCGTCCAGGCCCATGGCCTTGTACGGCTCGCTGTATTTACGATGGACTTCGAGTCCGACTTCCCCTGACGTGTGAGCCACGTTGGTCGGCAGATACACGAAGAACCGCCGGCTGCGATTGTCCTCGATAAACGTCATAGCCTCCTGAAAGAAGATGTCCGTGCAGTATCCCTGTTTCTTTACGCGCTGCCCATTGCTCCACAACACGGGGTCGAAATAGCTGTTGGGCTTGTCGGGCACCTGTCCGATCCGGCCCGCTTTATGAACGAGAACACGGTCGAAACCCTGGTCCTGAGGACGCATGGGATAGTTGTCACCCAGGTGCCACTTGCCGAAGATACCGGTACGATAACCCGCCGTCTTGAGATGTTCGGCGATGGTCATTTCGTCACCGTGCATCTTAGCGCCGCCGCGAGAAGTGTGAATGACACCTGTGCGGTAATAATAGCGGCCGGTCATCAAGCTGGCGCGCGTCGGCGCGCACATCGGATTACAATAGAAGCGGTCGAATCGCACGCCTTCGCGAGCAAACTCATCGAGATTAGGGGTCTTAATCGTGTGGTTTCCGTTGACTCCGAATTCTGTAAAGCCCACGTTATCCGCCATGATCAGGATGATATTGGGCCTATCCTCAGACACATGCCGCACAGATACCGGCTTAAATTGCCTGCACCCATACAGACCAATAGAGGTTATTGCACCGGCCGCCGTTCCTTTGAGAAAAGCCCGACGAGTTATCTTGCCTGACCTGTTCATTGATTAATCCCTCGGTTCTTCCACCCCTT
>CAYZAH010000123.1:6618-9066 GCA_964475805.1 uncultured Pirellulales bacterium
TCACCCAGCCAAGTGTTTGAAACCAAGGTGTTCTTCTTCATGTAATATGCGATCATCACCTTCCAAAGAGCGGATTTCTTTTCGGAGAAAACGTCGCCACGGTTTTTTCCATGATAGGCCAGAAGTCGCTTCAGCAAGCTCGCCCAGTACAAATGACGGGCCTCCTCAGTCTCCCGCCCGACAGTTTCGACCCAGCGAACCTGCGTCTTTTCCAGCAGCTCGCCCTTGAATTCCTTGGTACCCAAGGCCCAGCCGCGACAGAGCTGCTTGAATTTGGCCTGAGCCTGTTCGGCGTTCGACTCCGCCAAACAATCCAAATAAGACTGATATTTCTTCCGGCCTGCGGGCGTGTCAGCCAGATGGCCGGCATAGTACAAACACGATGAGACCTGCATGAACGGAGGCCGTTTTCGTTTATTAAACAGATACCAAAAGCTCGACCACCGATACTCATGCAATCGATCGGATGTAACAAACCCGGCTCGAACTGGATTCAAATGGATATAATCCAGAAGGGCTCCCAGATATTCATCCCGTTCCACGATCAAGCTTTTGAATCGCCCCTGAAAGACATGCCCGCGGGATTGGACGATGCGATTGAATCGATTAGCGAATGTGCCTTGCAGCCATTGCATACCCACCGACAGATTGGGTTCCGGCGTCTCCAGAGCCAGGTGGTAGTGATTCTCCAGGGCACAATACCCATGCAAGATCCAGCCGGAGCGTTCGCAGGCGGTGAAAAGCGTCTTCTCGAAAATCCCTTTGACTGTATCCGAAAAAAAGACGGAATCGCGGTAGTTGCCACGATTGAGAACGTGATATACCGCACCGGGATATTCTATACGTAAGCTCCGAGGCATAATAATCCATTTCAATACATGATTTTCATACGCACGTCAAGAGAACCGGAAGATTTAATACCTGACCCCTAAATCCTCTAAATTC
The DNA here is from genome assembly GCA_964475805.1 of uncultured Pirellulales bacterium. Classification (GTDB taxonomy): domain Bacteria; phylum Planctomycetota; class Phycisphaerae; order Sedimentisphaerales; family Anaerobacaceae; genus JAFGTG01. The sequence continues at coordinate 7,564 of CAYZAH010000123.1, forward strand.
TATATCCCTGAAGTGCATTGTCAGACGACACGGGCAAGAATCGGTTCGGTCTGGAAATCCACTGGCGGTGTGTTATACTGGTGCTCCGAAAAACAGGTGGTGCAGCCGGTGATCGTCGCACGTGAAATGTCGATTGAATTTATCTATCATGAAAGGGAGCACAGATGGCAACAGATTGGAAGAGGTTAAGCGATGGATTGGTCTCGACCTTGCGGCTAAAGACAAAACCGATAGGGTTCAAGTTTCTGAAGAAAGCTGAGGAGCTCAATGAAATAGAAGGCATACAACGTTCGGAGTTTAAGCGAACCGTATGCCAATATTTGGGCGGTGCAAGGTACTTGGGCAAGGCATGGGGAGCCACAACAGAAGACCAATTCTGTCAGTCCGGTGCCTGGAAACTCGGTGTCTCTCCGTACGTGCCGGACGTCTATGCGGAGCAAGGCTTGTACGGTGACAAGCTGCTGAACATAGCGGATTCTGAAACTGCCAAGCTGATGGTTGACCAACTTCCCAAGAACAAAGATATATTCGAGGCATTTGCGGTAATGCCGTTGGATGGCGGACATGCGGCCGATCACATAACCTTTGAGCCGGACCTGGTTATCATTTATGGCGAACCGGGACAGCTTGGCCCGCTGGTGTTGGGAGCTTGTGCGGCGTTGAAGATGCCGGCTTTCTCGGGGCGATTTCTGGGCGATACAGGAATCTGTAGTGACGGCATTCCGGCCTCCTGGAATAGTGGCGAGCCCAAGTTATTTCTACCATGCATTGGCGATAGGGCATTCGGGGGAACACAAACGACGGAAGTCGGGGTCGTCTTCCCCGCGGATAAGCTCAATGAAGACGTTCTCGACAAGGTTCAGAGAAGTTCCATTCCGATGCAGATGGGTCTCGACGCACCCCTTGGCGCCAGCCCTGAAATAGTCGGTCTTCAGAAACTCATGGGTTCGTCTGAGTTCGAGATTGACTCAAAGGGTACACCGCTTGTCCCCGAACGTAATACCAAGGGAGGATAAGACCGGTGAAAAGCCCACTATTGGGCGCTCTTCACGAGCCTGTCAGAGGAAGCGCCAAGACGTGAGCGACGGGCTGCGAATATGGACATATGTGTAGGAGGTCAATAAGGGGTTAGTTCAATCTGACTCCTTGAGCACCTTCAGCAGAGAGGACCAAAGGGGGACCAAAGGAGCCTGGTGCTAAATCTTCAATCCTACGAAAGCCCGCTCTTTGATATGACAGGATGGCCGACAACTTCCCCACTCAACAGGATTTAAGACGGTGGTTGTATGGATGGATCAAATATGGTAATTGTATGGATACGGCAGAAGGATAGGGCAAGCAGACAAGTGGCTGAAAAAGAGGTTTGGCAACGTGGACTATGATGTCATTATTGAGGTTCGCGGGGGATGTTTAGTCGGTGTTTATTGCAATAGTCAGAAGCAGCGTTTCATCCTCTTAGACTGGGATGATCTAAACGAATCACCCGAGACAGAGCGTACGGGC
>CAYZAH010000124.1:0-9025 GCA_964475805.1 uncultured Pirellulales bacterium
CTTTGAGAACCATCCCATACGAAGCCGATGCGATGCCAAGCGCTGTCGGTGATACATGCTTGTGACGATAAGGGTGTGCCGGACTGGCCAGACTTAAGCTGAGTCGTCAGGCAACCATTTACCGAATCCGTACCCAGCCAATTCACACCGTCGGCTTGTGACACAAGAACCTGGCCGGGAGCACCGCCTTTGACCCAGGCAACCACGCTGAACTTCCCATCCGCTGGATTCAAGACGAAGTTGGTCATGACATAATCATCAATGCCATCGAATTGAAGCGCTCCATCCACCATGCCGCCATCCGGCTGCCAAACAGGATTTCCCGAAGCATATCCCATATTGTCTCCAGCGCCGTCAGAAGCGACCATACCGTCAGTCTCATCCAATGCCCAGTGTGCCATCAAAGTCGGATCATTAACAGGTTGTCCCCAGTGGCTCGTCAAAACCTCTAAGTCTGAAGCATCCACAACACCGTCACCCCAGGGCGGAGGAACAATGTCAGCCATTGCATCATCTTTCCCCCAGGACCCAATAAGTCTGAGGAGGTCTTCAATACCCACGGTGCCATCACCATTGAAATCGGGTGATTTTTCCGAAGCAAGTAATGCAGCAGCAATCATTTCAGCCATTAGTTCAGCTCCGCTTGAGTTCGCGTGAATGCCATCCTCTATATAGAGTTGAGGAGAACCCGTGAATGCTGAGTAGAAATCGATAATATCAACATGTTTCTCAGATGCGACTTGGGCGACAAGAGGGATTATCTGATCCCTGATTATATCGTCATCAATTGACCAATTATTAGAAAACGCCTTCAAAGGGTAGCAAATCCATATTTGGGGATTGCTGGGCAGAGCAGTGAAAGAATCGATTAGATCAATGTAGTCCGAAACGTAGGATTCTTGGATGTACCCTCGATTTGGCGATCTGGATCCGTTAGGGCCAAAGCAAAAAATCGCAACATCTGGATTAGAAGTAAGCGCCTGTTGATAAGTATCCAGGTTAAAATAGGAAATGTCGCCTTGTCTCAATACAGTAGCGCCGCTATAACCGAAGTTTCGTACTTCCCACTCTACGTCGGTTTGTTGCAGCATTATCTCCAATTGGGCCGGATAGCAGTTATTTGTCCTGTCGAAAATCCCATAACCATATGTATTGCTGTCTCCGACACACGCTACTATTTTTGCCCCGGCAACTCCAGGGATCAGGATAATCACGAACGCCGAAGCCACTAAAAGTGAAATCGTTTTTTCCATTTTCATATCCTTCAGAGCTTCTATAGGCGGTTTATTGCTGAATTTCAGCCTCAATGTCACCCCCTCACACTACTGCCAGCCCTGGCGCAGATCCATCACCTTGACAAATACCCCTAAATGTCGGGCCGCAAACGCAGCTTTGAAGACTCTGATCGCAAATACCGGCAGCACGGCTTGTCGCCGCCAACGCCATGGCTCACAGACAAGCCGATATAGGAACTCCGTCCCTGTTCGCCGAAACAGCTTTGGGGCTCGCTTAACGTCACCGGTAAGTATGTTGAAACTCCCACCCACTCCCATGCAGAAAGGAACGTCGAGCTGCTCAAGATGCTGGCCCAGCCATCTTTCCTGGCGAGGAGAACCCAGCGCCGCAAAGAGCATGTCTGCTCGTGAAGTGTTTATACATCGGATCACCTCGTCAGCGGTATCGAAGAAACCATGGTGTCGTCCGGCGACCTGCAAATGCGGGTATTCCGAATGGATAACTTCGCTCAACCTATCACTGGTTTCGCGCTTCGCCCCCAAAAGAAAGACGCGTAAGCTCTCGCGTTCGGCCGCCTCCAAAAGCCGGAAGAACAGCTCCACGCCGGTGATCCTGGGAATACGCCAGCCGTTTATGAGGCGGACCGCGGCTGAAACGCCCATGCCGTCGCAGATGTGAATGTGCGCTTTCCACAGGAGTTCCCCGAAGTCTGCGTCATTTCGTGCAAAGCATATCTTCTCAGGATTGATCGCCACACAAAAAGTTTTCTGATTCTGTCGTATCCTTCGTAGAATCGAGTCAGCCGCGTCCTCAAACGACCTAAAACAGGTAATCGGCGTCCCAAAGACATACGCCCGTTTTATTTCTGACGTAACCATGAATCACTTGCCTCCTTTCTTGCCAGAAGATATTCGGTCAAGGCGTGGAACGCCCACGCCTGGGACCATCGCATGTAAGTGACACGGTTGGTCACAAATCTTCCTTTTCGGAAATAGAAAAAGCCTTTTCCGCTATACATATTCTGAAGCATCCAGTGGACAATTCGCTCCGTAAGATCGCGATATGGCTCTCCTTCTCGGGCAAAGAAACAGATCGCCTCAGCGGGTGAATGGATGTCGATGGGATAAACGCGTTCGTGGTAGTACTTCGGCATGCCGTCACCAAGAAAGAAGTGAGTCGCATAGTATTCGACGCCTTTGTGGTACGCCGGACCATATTCCTGCGCCAGGCCTGCATCTAGGATGTACCTGATCGCCTGGAGGTTGAAGCCCGTGTGAAAGGAATCGATCCATCGCTGTATGTCGGTGTCCGCGTAGAACCAGGAGCCGTCTTCCCGCTGATGCTGCATGGAGTACTTCATGCCCGCCAAGGCGGCTCCGGCAAGCCCGTCATCATCACAGTAATGCGTCAGGCGCGCGAGGATAGAAGCGCCCAGGAAATTCGCATTATGAACCGTCTCACGATCGAGGGGTGTATAGCTAAAGCAGAATGTGTCATCGAGTCTTGTCTTGTGCAGGTCGCGAAGAATGAAATCCTTGATGGACACAGCCATTTCCAACGCTCTTGTACTTCCAGTAAACTCATAGCAATCCAACAACGCATGGCCGATGAAAGATGTGTTCACGATGGTCGGTGTGCCTTTAGGTCGTAGGACTGTCCTGGATTGCCAGTCGAAGTTGTAACCCCAGCAGTTGCCGGAATAGCCCGGACTCTTTGACCTTTCGAGAAGATCGAGGAGATAGTCAATCTTATCCAGGTGTGCATAGTCTTTTTCAAGCGCGAACAACTTGGCATAACTCCATAGGAACAGACCCAGTGCTTTTGGATTGTGCCCGGGCCGTATGCCAAGAATGGGCCGCATGTTTAAGGGACACCGCCTGAGAAACTGTGTGGCGCTGATCCGTATCCATTTGCTCTTTGCCCCGAGACGTCTAATCAGGGGACTATTGAGGGCGTCATAAGGATCGTAACCTGCATAGTCTGCCGCTTCGACATAGGCGCGGAGTCTGTGCGTATGTGCCTTGACAATCCTCAGGTCTACACCCTCACAAGGTTCGGAGATAACATCGAGCATAGAGTCAGCCTGCTTTTTGCTTTTAGCAAAAGGGAGCGTTTCTGCTGGATGACACGCTTGCCTGGCAAAGCTACGTGCCAGGGTCGGAGGGATGATCCGTATAGGAAGTTCTTCGGCCGGAATCTCTATGAAGGCGTAGATCGGTTTCAGTGGGTGGCACCAGAGACCAAAGAGGATCTCTCCACCGCTCGCTCAAGTGATAACTTCTGGAAAAGGAGCTTCTGTTTACCCCTCTCGGTACGCCCAACGCGCTCCACAAAGCGAATCTCAAAATCGAGACGGCCTCCAGATCTCTCCCCCAACTTGGCAAGCAGCTCCCTCTTCACTTCACTTTCGCTAGCCGCAGCTCTTTTGACCGTGTTTATTATGACGAAGCCCTCTCGCTCCTGAACGAACTGAAGTTCTCGTATCTTGTCAAGCATCTTCGCGGCCACGTCGTAGTTGCCTAGCAGAGGGATTGGAGCCCCGTCTTTTCCGATAAAGAACTCTTGTGCTCGACCCTCGATCCGACTGAACAAAGGATACGCTCTTCCGCACTGGCACTGTGCGTTTGTGAAGACCGCCAAGTCTCCCGTTCGATATCTAATGAGAGGCATGAGCCAATTGCCAAAACCCGTTCCCACGATCTCGCCGACCTCCCCTTCTTCTGCCACGACGCGACCGTCCTTGTCGATCAGCTCTGTCAGTCCATATTCGGGGAAAATATGGTGAGCATCTTGCTTCTCGCATCCTCCAGACAAAACCACCAATTCTACCTGACCATAGCAATCCAAGACTCGACATCCCAAGACCTCCTCAAAGAGTTCACGTCGCTCGGCACGCAGATTTTCAGAGGCGCAGAGTACCGCCCTGACACTCGGAAACGGGGCAATGCGATTGAGTTTCATGAACCTCACAAGAAGCGAAAGTGATGATGGAAACGTATGAATGAACCTGGGACCAAATCGCCTGACTTTTTCGATATATCGTGGCATGTTGCTGTCGGTCATGTGATAAATCGAGAACAGGAGCCGATTCTTGATTGGCTCGTATGCCCAGAATTTGTTCCCTATCGACGATGGCAGCACAATGTGCTCGAACACAGCCATCCTATCGCCGAGAGTGTACCCGACTCGATGCCACAAACGATGAAAGAAGGCCCAATCCCTCGGCCGACTGACTCCCTTTTCGTAGACAAGCTGGAGAGGATCACCCGTTGAACCGCCCGTTGTTACAACGAGTCTTTTCGACTTAGGATAGTTTTGGGCAATGAGGCTTTCAAAGTTGTCTCGAACTAATCGCTTGGTCAAGAAAGGAATTCGGCGGAAATCATCAAGGCTCTGAATCCGGGCCGGCTTCAGCCCTCGCTCATTGAACATCCTTCGATAATAAGGCACATTCTGATAGGCATGTTTCAAGAGGGACCTCAGTTTTTGCCACTGGTATTCCTCAAGCTCTTCTCGACTCCACCACTGCGATTCCTCCAGAAGCCTCATGTGTGCCACATAGACCTTTCCGTAGCGAATTGAAGACGGAATTACCCTGTAGGCGCGCCCCGACAATTCTTTGACCCACTGTGGACTCGCATTGTAGTACTTCAGAAACTTGTATAGATTATCTTCCATTTTGATCCTCCGTGATGCGCGTTCGGCGTATCTGCGACACACGTCGCTGGCTTCAACGAGTCTCCTCTCGAAGGAGGCTGCGATAGATCTCGCCGATTCTGTTGATGTTTACTTCCAGACCATATTCCTGGTTAAATCTCCGGAGATTATTCTGTCCCATCTCCTCTCTCATTCGAGGATGGTGTGACAAATAGAGAATCCGTTCTGTCAGCATCTCGCAGTCGCCTTGAGGCACAATGAAGCCGTTGACTCCATCCACAACCAAGTCAGAAACTGCACCTACGGGTGTCGCGATTATGGGCATTGCAGCCGCCATAGCCTCCAGGATGACAATCGGGAAAATTTCCGTGTAGGATGCAAGGACGAATATATCAGAGCACGCAAAGAGGCGCGCCTTCTCCTGCCCTTGAACGTGCCCAAAGAGATGGACCCTGTCTTGAATATTGTTGTTCCTCAATTCAGAGAGAATTCTACTTCTGTCGGCCGCTGTTTCTTCCAACCCAGCCAGCCGAAAACAGATGTCCGGTTCGCTCTTCAGGAGAGTAGCGGCCTTCAACAGATCGTAAACCCCTTTTTTCGTGCTCAGTCTGCCGACATACAGAACACCGATCTCTGACTTTGACCTCTTGCACTCAAGATTAAACGCCGGCGCGAAGTTGGGGAGAGCACACTTCCTGGTTCCAGGGATAATTTTGTCGAAGTCTGAAACGAAACGGGGTGACAATAGGATCAGTACATCAACATAACGCATTATCCAGCGGAAGTAGCACCCCAGGAGGCGATGTCTGAAAATCGGAGATTCTTCGCGCAACATTCCGTGAAAATGACAGATGATCTTTCTTCGCCAAGCGCGTGCAACCACGACAAACAGAGAATCACGCAGAAAGCCCAGGCCCGACCCTGACTGGAGATGGACAATCTCCGCTTTCTCTCCGTGAAGCATGTAGCTCAATTTGAGCAGATGAAATATCACATACAAAGGACTAAGCAGTCCCGGGACATCAGGGTTATACCGTAGCCGCCTTTTCTGAGCGGTATCAAGAACCGAGAGGCCGTATTCCTGACTCAGGTAGGAGCTCATGATAGCTTCCATAAGTGACGCCACTCCGCCCGGAGGTCCCGGAACGGGACCAATTAGCACAATTCTATTTCGCATCGCGTAAGCATCTCAACAAAACTTGAGGGACGTGAGAATCTCGGCTCGGAATTCAGACTGAGAAGAGTTCCGTGCTCCGGATTGGCTATTGTGAGAATTGATACGTGAGGACCTGTACGGGCACGCCAGCGACAGCAGACCCAGAGTCGTGCTCTTCCTGAATCGTAAGACCTCGGATGCAGATACACTGGGCCCCGAAGGCGTATACCGTATGCGGAAAATCCATCAGCCCAGTGAGCAAGCTCATCGCTCCAAATGATACGATCAGTGTCACCAATATCCCGAACTCCATACTCCCAACGGGTAATCCTCGCCCCAGCGAGGTGATGGTGTAGAAGAACAAAAGATAGAGCGCCAGACCTACAACCCCGCCGATCAGAAGCATGTCGAACAGATCGCTGTGCGTGAGGCGAAAAATACCTGATCGGGAATGCATGAGATCGTAGATGTTGCCGATTCCTATACCAAGGAAAAAGTCCATCATACTTGACTCGTTCCAGAACCAGTCCCACGCGGTCGCGTAGAACGTCCCCCTCCCGGAACCTACCTCACCCCGATCGAAGTCATGCGTCCACCGTGCAACCAGCTCATCACTGCCTTTCTGTGCGTAGTAGATGCCTCCTAACACAAGAATGACGCACAAGAAAAGGAGAACGATCTTTGCGCCGGGTTTAGGGCGAGCCAGAGCGAGCCACCAAACTGCCATCCATGATAACCCAACCCCCAAAGCCACCTGAGCCGATCGATCGAACGTCACGAATACTGCCGCCACAATGAGTGACGCGTAAACAGCCCACCGACAGGAATCGTCTCGCAGCGCGAGAAACATTGCTCCCCCCGCGGCGGGCAATAAGAATCCAGCGATGGCTTTACCGGATATGCCTTCCGACCCGGCAGTGGCCTGCACACCGTCGGACGCATAACTGTTACCTCCGATCCCTGTGAAATAACAGACGAGAATCCAGCCGGCGCTAATGAGCGCGCCAAGCAATACTGATTGCAACAGCCTTTCGGCGGATTCATAGGACCGTACCAGACGGGACACATAGTAAATAAGGAGTAGCGAAAAAATGATCTTGAAGTAAACCATATTCTCGATGCTTATCATGTCGGCGGGTATACGGTCGGCCGATAAGACTCGAAGATGAAGGAGGGCAAGCGATATAGCATAAGCCCAGAAGAGTCTTGAGAATGGGCGGGAGAATTCAGCGCCACCCCTCGGTAATTTTGGCAGCGTCACAAGAATCAGTGGAAAACACAGCCCTTGAAACAACTGCATGATATTCATGCCGCCTATGTTGTTCGGAAAAAGAGTGCATGAGGCCTGGGCAACGAGCGGATTTGCGATGGAAAACACGCACAGGCCTGAGACCGCCATCTCCGCGACAGACTCGCTTGGTGAAAAGGTAAGAGACGGTATCTTCACAGTTGCTTATTGGATGTCACACAAATCAGATTTGTAGTGCCGCACTATCGCAATTCAAAAACACAGTGACGCGGAGTTCGGTTCGTCAATCCGCCGAGAGAATAGCCATCGCAGCCGATATCTCCTCTTGGGCGACTCCGCTGCAGATAGTCAGACGCTCAGCCCACCAAGCGGTCTCTGCGGTCTTCGACTGCACACTCGGTGTGATGAGCATCGCCGCGATAGTTTGAAGCCGTGTCAGCACGTCACCCAATTGGACGTCCCGGGCCGCCAGCATCTCCTGTGTGGTTTGCACCCATTCAATCAAGGCTTGGTAATTCGGGGAAGCTTTCACGACTCCTTCTTGCCGCAGCGCGTTGCGGTAGTTCGCTGCCTTGCGCAGGAGGTCCGGGACGGCACTGAGGCGGTCGAGAGCGAGCCCAAAGGAAGTGGCCACGCGGAGTACAACTGTGTCCTTGGCAGGCATGGTCAGTCTCACCGACCAAAGCGGGCCGTCCCGAACGACCTCAAGTGGGTCGTACGTGTCGGCATCGGGCATCCGCCAAATGCTGGGTCGAGCCCCCCCATTCATACCCAGGGCGTCTGCGTCGATGACTAGTTCCGCGATCCTCCCTTCGTCCTCCTCGTTCCGCAGTGTGAAATGCAAGGTCCGTGCGCTAAATTCTCCGAACCGTTCGACCATCGGCCCGAGTGCCGAACACCAAGCACGTGTTATCGGTTCCCACCCCGCTTCTGACAGCCGCGTCGTCAGAGGAAGCCATCGGTCGAATAAGTCCGGCGCTGTGCTGAGATAGTAGAACGTCCCGTAGAACATGGCCTGTTTCATTTCAGCCTCGATTTGCTCCGAAGGCCAATCCTTCTTATCTTCCTGCGCCGACATGCATACAATCTTCTGGTTGGCAAGAGTGCGTTGCAGGGCGAGTTTGGCGTTCGTGGGCCACGTCCATAGCGTCTCGCTTTCCACAATATCCAGCAATTGGATGCGGAAAATGTCGCTCGGATAGTCAACAGGTGTGTAATTTGACCCGACGAGCTTACCCCGGCTGTGCATATCGTCTGCGATAGCCTTGGCACATTCAAAGCTTGAAAAGTCTAATGGAATCACGGGTTTCTTCGAGATATGGTCAAACAGGAGTGGGTAATCCGCCCACTGGAAATGCTCGCGGCGGAAGTTGTCCGTCGCAAAGACAACAGGGTTATCATACCGCATGCCTTCCAGTTTGGCCGTATCGACCTCCGACACCTCGTATTGGCAAGTCAACGTAAACCGGTTGATACGTCCGTCGACACCTGTGATCTCGGGGTCGGGATTACATAGATAATTGTAGCCGCCGTATTCGGGCACGTAGTCCCAATGCAGTCTGCGGTTGCCGTCGCGATCATATAGCGCGCAGTTGAGTATGCTTAGAGCGACTTCGTCCGGCGGGTCCCGTTGCGCCAACGCCTCCACGCGAGCCCATGCTTCTTCTGGAGTGGGTTGGTGTTCGGCCTGTTCAGGCGTGACGCCGACGGCCCAGCCCCACCAGCCA
>CAYZAH010000125.1:0-9022 GCA_964475805.1 uncultured Pirellulales bacterium
GCATTTTCGGAGTGCCGGGGCATCCGCAAATGCAATGTCTCCAGCCCTTGGAGAAATAGGAACGCATTGAATGGAGACATGCAGCTTCCCATATCGCGTAGGAACTGGGTCCGGGCCTTGATGATGTACGCTAACGGGCCGAAGGACTCGACGTACTTGACGCCGTGATAGCTCGGATCCGGCTCCGTCAGGTCGGGGTACTTGCCGTTCGTCCAGTCGAATTTGCCCGAATCGACGATCGCTCCGCCGATACTCGTACCGTGCCCACCGATGAACTTCGTGCAGCTATGCACGACAATGTCGATACCGTGCTCGATGGGCCGCAGGAGAATCGGTGTCGGGACCGTATTGTCGCAGATCACCGGTATGCCGTGTTCGTGAGCAACGGCAGCTATGTCGTCGTACTTCAGGATATCGTTTTTAGGATTGCCGACGGCTTCGATATAGACCAGACGCGTATTGTCCCTCATGGCTTGGGCGAAGTTCTTCGGGTCTCTCGGGTCTACGAAGGTCACTTCGATACCGAGCTTGGGAAACGTGTGGCTGAAAAGCGTCACGGTCCCGCCGTAGAGCGAGCTTGATGCAACGAGGTGACCACCGGCTCCGCAGATGTTGAAGATGCTCACGTAGATCGCGGACTGGCCCGAACTCAGCGCCAGACCACCCACGCCGCCTTCCAAAGCCGCCAATCGTTTCTCCAAGACGTCCGTCGTCGGATTCATCAGTCTCGTATAGATGTTGCCGAATTCCTTCAGCGCGAACAGATTCGCCGCATGGTCGGTGTCCTTGAAACAGTAGCTCGTCGTCTGGTACACGGGCACCGCCCGACTGAACGTCTCCGAATCGACCGTCTGACCTGCGTGCAAGGCTAACGTTTCCAAATGATATTGCGACTGGTCCGCCATCTTCTGCAATCCTCTCTATTTCGTGGGTAGAATCTCCACCATTCTATCCAGGGCCTTTTTCGCCCGGGTGCTTATCGCTTCGGGCACGGTGATCTCATACTGCATCTCCTCCAGCGAGGCGACGACTTTGTCCAGGGTGATCTTCTTCATGTTGGGGCAGATCGCTCTGTTGCTGGCCGGGATGAATTCGACGTCCGGATTCTGCTTCTTCAAGCTGTGAATAATGCCCGTCTCTGTGGCCACGATATATCGCTTTGTCGGGTCTTCGGCGACCCGCTTGAGCATCTGGCTGGTGCTGAGCAGTTCGTCCGAAAGCGCTTTGACCGGCTCGCTGCATTCCGGATGGGCCATGACGACAGCATCCGGATACTTCGCCCTGGCTGCTCTAACATCGTCAGCCGTGATAGCTACGTGCGTTGTGCAGTAGCCGGGCCAGAGAATGATATCCCGGCCGGTCCTGTCGGCGACGAATTGACCGAGATGCTGGTCCGGAACAAAAATGATCCGCCTGTTCTCCGGCAGCGAATTCACCACCTCGACCGCGTTTGCGCTGGTGCAGCAATAATCGCTTTCCGCCTTGACCTCCGCCGAGCTATTCACGTAGCAAACCACTAAAGCATCCGGATGCTCTTGTTTCAACTGACGCACCTGGTCGGCGGTAATCATATCCGCCATCGGACAGCCGGCGCCTTTTTCGGGCAAGAGCACTGTCTTCTCCGGCGACAGAATCGCCGCGGTCTCGGCCATGAACAGCACGCCGCAGAACACGATGGTTTCGGCGTCCGTCTGCGAAGCCTTGATGCTCAAACCTAACGAGTCGCCGGTGAAATCAGCTAAGTCCTGAATCTCGCCGGGCTGATAGTTGTGCGCAAGAATGACCGCCTTGCGCCGCTCCTTCAATTCCTGGATCTTATTTGCCAGTCTTTCGTCCATCTCATATCTCGTAATCGTCGCCGTTGGTCTCGGGGGTCCTGCACACCAGGTCGGGATTCGCTGTAATCACGGTATACCCGGCGGGCACAGGTTGTTTGACCCACACGTTACCCCCGATGGTGGCTCCTTTGCCGACCGTGATGTCCCCTAATATAGTGGCCTCCGCATATATAGTCACATCGTCTTCTATCGTCGGATGCCTTTTTTGTCCCTTGATGATTCTGCCCCTTTCGTCTCTCGGGAAGCTCATCGCCCCTAATGTAGTGCCCTGATAGATTTTCACCTTGTTGCCGATAATCGTTGTCTCACCGATCACAACGCCGGTGCCGTGGTCGATGAAGAAATTCTTCCCTATCCGGGCGCCCGGATGGATGTCGATCCCCGTCTTCGAATGCGCGCATTCGCTCATCATCCGTGGGATCAGCGGAACCTCTTTGAGATACAACTCGTGGGCGATGCGGTACGTGGCAATAGCAATGATGCATGGATAGCTTATCACGATTTCTTCATAGGACTTTGCCGCCGGGTCGCCATCGAAGGCGGCTCCGACGTCCCCTTTGAGCAAGTCTCTTATCTTGGGCAACTGTGTCAACAAATGCACAGTCGCATCCTCTGCCATTTGCCGGCAACCCCCGGTGTCACAATTCAGCATCCTGCATTGATACTTGAGCGCCTTTTCCACCTGCTCGGAAAGCTCGGTATAGACGTGGTAGAGAACGTCAACGACGATGAAATTGACGTTGGACTTTGTGACCGTCCTTTTGCCGGTATAGCCGGGAAAGAGAACCTCCGTAAGTAAATCGAGAATCTCCACGATCCTGTCGCGAACGGGCAGATTGGAGACTTCAATGAAATTGATGGCGATATCGCCCTCATACGTTTGAGCGATTCGGCCGACCAACTCCTGGATTTTCTCGTCGGTTAGCCGTGCTTCTTGCATTGCGATGCGCCCCAACGGGGTGAGCCGCCTGATCGTTTCAGCGGTACATTTCGGTGGAGATATATCTCTCGCCGGTATCGCAGACAAAGGTCACGATGACTTTGCCCTTATTCTCCGGGCGGCGCGCCAACTCGGTTGCCGCCCACACGTTGGCGCCGCCGCTGATCCCGGAGAGTATCGCTTCTCTGGAGGCCAACCGCCGGGCGGTCTCAAACGCATCTTCATTCGAGACCTGGACGATCTCGTCGATGATGTCGACATTCAGCACGTCCGGCACGAATCCCGCTCCGATCCCCTGTATCTTGTGCGGCCCAGGCTTGCCGCCGGACAACACAGGAGAATCCTTCGGCTCTACCGCGACGACTTTCAGATCCTTGTTTTTCTCTTTGAGGGCTTCGCCGCAGCCGGTGAGGGTCCCGCCGGTGCCGACCGCAGAAACGAGAATATCGACTTTGCCGTCCGTGTCAATCCATATCTCTCTGGCCGTGGTCTCTCTGTGAATCCGGGGATTGGCCGGGTTCTTGAATTGCTGGGGCATGAAGGCGTTGGAATTCTCCGCGGCAAGCTGTTCGGCTCTTTCCACCGCCCCGGACATACCTCGCTCGGCCGGCGTCAGGACGAGTTCCGCCCCGAAAATCTGCAATATCTTTCTTCGCTCGATGCTCATCGACTCGGGCATCGTCAAGATCAGGCGATAACCTCTGGCGGCGCAGATGAACGCCAACCCGATGCCCGTGTTGCCGCTGGTCGGCTCGACAACCACCGTGTCCGGGTTTATCAAACCTTCTTTCTCCCCGGCCTTAATCATCGAATAGGCGATCCGGTCTTTCACGCTCCCGCAAGGGTTCTTGGATTCGAGCTTCACCAGAACGGCGGCGTTGTCCGAGCCCAATCTGTTGATTCGTACGAGCGGTGTAAAACCGATCGCACCCGTGATGTCCTCGAAGGTTGCGCTCATAATCTGTTCCTGCCTCTCTTCTATATCTGATAGTCCGTTTGTTTGCCGTCCGACGCCATATCAGCCACGTCCCGCAATGTGATGGACCGGAGCACGTCGTCGATAGCTTGCTCTACCCTCTTCCAGACCTCTCTGGCAGCGCATTCCGCGGCTCGTGCACACCGACTGCTGTCCTCAACGCATTCGACCGTGGATATAGGACCTTCCACACAGTGGAGAATATCACTGAGGGCGATCTGGTCTGGGGTTTTGGCGAGAGCGTACCCCCCCCTGGACCCTCTAACGCTCTTGATAAGCCCGGCCGATTTGAGGACCGCCATCAATTGTTCCAGATATTTGACGGAAATATCCTGTCTTTCAGCTATGATTTTGAGCTGCAAAGGCCGACCTCCGTCGTGTTGGGCCAACTCTATCAGCGCCCTCACGGCATACCGAGTTCGAGTTGATAGTTTCATGTCACGTCCTTCCACTATTCCTACTTCTATAGTAGGCAATTATACGAAGGTTTTCTGCGTTAGTGCAAAAGAAAACCGCTGAGAAGCCCAAAATTATACAAATATTTACTCAATTCCCGCTTTTTGGGTATGAAACTGCCATTGCCCGGGCCTGCGCCGTAGAGGCACATTTTCAGCAGACTGGCGAATTCGCTTGACGGCCGGGCCATCTACCCCTAAAATAGGAGATCATCAGTCCGTGCTATTTGTGATGGGATGTTGCGGATGCCGAAAAGTATCCCGAAAAAGGTGGTCTTCATTTCCTCTTTTCCGCCCAGAAAATGTGGGATTGCAACTTTCACCTCAGACCTCATCGCCAATACAGCCATCGCCGCCAAGGGTGAATTCGAGCCTTTAGTCGTCGCCGTACGGGCGGGTGACCGTAATAAGTATGACAACCCGGTCAAGTTCGAGATTCGTCAGAACGTCAAAAGCGACTATATCTGTGCGGCCGACTATATTAATTTCAGCCACATCGATGTCATTTCGGTCCAGCATGAGTTCGGGCTGTTTGGCGGAGCCGCCGGAGCCTACCTGAGTTTACTGCTGGACAGGCTGAAAGCCCCCATCATCACGACGGTCCACACGGTCCTCGATGACCCGGACCCGGCTTATCGCAAGGCGCTCGTGGACATCTGTAAAGCCTCCTACCGGGTTGTTACGATGAACACACGCGGCGTTGATATGCTGCACAAGGTCTACGGCATCCCCTCCGGCAAGATCAAGCTGATCGCCCACGGCATACCGGACTTGCCCTTCGTGGACAGCAACTACTACAAGCATAAATTCGGCCTGGAGGATCGAAGAACGATACTCACCTTCGGCCTGCTCAGCAAGAACAAGGGCATAGAAGTCATGCTCAAGGCGATGCCCGCTATTGTCGAGGCCGAACCGTCCGTCATCTACATCGTTCTGGGCATGACCCACCCCAACGTCCTGAACCACGAGGGCGAATCGTACCGGTTCCGTCTCCAGCAGATAGTCAAAGACCTTAACCTCCAGGAGCACGTAATTTTCCACAACCGGTTTGTCGATGACCGGGAGCTTCACAACTTCCTTTGCGCAACCGACGTCTACGTTACCCCTTACCGGAGCGTCAAACAGTTGACGAGCGGCACTCTGTCCTTTGCCGTCGGCACGGGCAAAGCGGTTGTCTCCACGCCTTACTGGGCGGCGGAGGAGCTTCTGGCCGACGGTCGGGGCAAACTCGTAGATTTCGACGATTCGCAGCAAGTCGCACAGGCTATCACGGACATCCTCGGGAACGACTCGTTGTTCTACTCCATGCGGACGCAGGCCTATGAGTATGGGCGATCCAGGACCTGGCCCAAGATCGGCCAGGCGAACTGGAAGCTCTTCAACGCCAGGAGGTTGCCGCTCCGCATCCCCACCAAGACCCGGCTGTCGGCGGCCGAGACAATGTCCAATATCGAGGTGCCCGAGCCTTCGTTAGAGCACGTGAAAAAGCTAACCGATAGTACGGGGCTGTACCAGCACGCCAAGTTCACAATACCCAATCGTGCCTACGGCTATTGCACCGATGATAACGCGCGAGCCGTGATCGCGATGGCCAAATACTATGCGCAGTATCCGGAGCCGGAGGCCCTGGAGCTTTTGGATACCTACCTGTCTTTTATCATCCACGCGCAGAACGATGAGGGTCTGGTTAGGAATTTCATGGATTTCAACCGGACATGGTGGGAGAAAGAGCCGGCTAACGACGCCTTCGGCAGGGCGCTGTGGGCGTTCGGAACGCTCATGGCCAAACCGCCCACGCCGGCTTATCTGTCCATCGCCAAAGATTGCTTCGACAGGTCGGTCAGACACGTGCCCAGGCAGCTCCCAAGAGGGATGGCCTATTCCATTCTTGGGATGATCGATTATCTCGAACAGTTTCCGGGCGCCAGCGATATCAAGCGTCAAATGGAGCTGGCCGCGGACGAACTGGTCACTCAGTACGAAGAGAGCAAATACTCCGACTGGCATTGGTTCGAGGACACGCTCAGTTATGACAACGCGGTCTTGCCCCACGCCTTATTCGTAGCCGCCCTGGTCTTCGACAACAGGAAATACCTCAAAACGGCGCTAGCAACCTGCGAATTTCTGCTGGGGAACACGTTTAAGAGCGATCATTTTAGTTTCATCGGCTGCAGAGGATGGTACGAGCGGGGTGGGACCAGGGCCAACTTCGATCAGCAGCCCATTGAAGCGGCCGGCACGGTTCTTATGTTGAGAGCCGCTTATGACGCCACGCAAGACGAGCGGTTCCTGATGCTGCAAAGGAAAGCCTTCGATTGGTTCCTCGGCCGCAATGACTTGAATATCCCCGTCTATGACTTCAGGACAAAAGGCTGCAATGACGGACTCGTCCCGGACGGCGTAAATATGAACCAAGGCGCAGAAAGCACGCTGAGCTTTCTGTTGAGCCTGTTAGCGATTATCGAAAGCTACGCTATTGTCGGCAAGACCGAGAACAGCAAAGACAGTTCGCTGAGTCACATCGACCTTGTCAGCCAAATCGCCGCCGAGACGCCATCGGCGCAGGATACGCCGGCAGAAGAGAAAGTGGGCGAGAACGATACGGATCAGCTCCGTCAATCGCCGAAGGGAATCGTCGGCCCGACGTAGCTTTTGGCCACAACGATATCATCGAACCATACCTTGCTGATATGTCCAGCCGGGGCATCGGTAATGTAGAGAAGAACCCACAAGAAGTTCAGTTTCAGCTTTTCGTCGCTACGCCATTGAAAGCCCTCGAACGGCGTGCCACCCGGGTCCGGAATGAAGCTGTCCCATACCCATTTGCCTTTGGGAAAACCCTTGCCCAAATGGCTGACCATCTGGCCATCTTTTACCCAGGGACGCCCGTCGATCCAGAGCGATTGCTCGCCATTCTTCTCGGTGACGGGATCGTTCATCTTCATCATCAACTCAACGCACGTCCATCTGCCTCGCTGTACTTTCAAGCTCGGGTCATTGATGAAATCGTTCCCCCAGGAGTGCTTATCCGGCGACGACCTCATCCCCATCCAATAAGAATAGAAATCCCATCGCCAGTTCTTTCCATATGGCTCGACCCCCGTGGTAAAGCGATCGTCGCCCGCCGGGCGAATGCCCGCCCCTCCTTGCGGCCACCGCGTCGGAGGATTGTAGCCTCCGAGGTGAACAAAATGGTGGATGGGATAACACTCCGGGTCGAATTTTACGTAAAAGCGGACGAAGAGTTGATCGTAGCCCGGCAGCAAACTCCTGTAGAGATGTCCCCCGTTCCCCTGCCCCCCGACATGAGTCATCAGAAGCGAATGCTTGCCACTGCTCGTTTCGGGCACATCTGTCGATAACGACATAATTTCGCGACTCTGCACGCCCTCCCAGCGGGACGCGACTGCTTCGAGCGAACCTTCTTCGAAGCTCTCCACGAAGATCACGTTGGGATCCCTTTCAATCCCTCGATCTCCCTTGTACTTCGCCGCCAGCCCCCGTATAGCCGCTGATTGCGATCCTTCGGCGAAGGTGTAGTTGGTGCTGAATAAGGAAAGGACCACTAACACAAGACGGATCCGCGGTGCAATTGGCCCCGCGAGAGCCACGCGATCAAGCGACATCATCGGACTACCCCCAATCGAAGACCCTCACTCCCCTGCTTTGTCCATCGAAATAGCAAACTGGGGAACAGGGACTCGAACCCCGACTAACTGATCCAGAGTCAGTCGTGCTACCATTACACTATTCCCCAAAAAACGCATGCTTCAGCCAGATAACTTGGCCAATCTCATGCGATGCACATTCATCACAACCTTGACCACAACCCATTTGCAGCATAGGATTTGACTATATTGTCCAGTCAAATTGCAGCAATCAAGGTACTCATCATCGTAAAATCTAACAGTAAAACAAAAGCCCTACAACAAATTTCCGCTTACCTTACATCCGACGGGTCAATGTTGCAAGAAAATTCACAGCAAACTCTACTATTTCGGCGTCGATAAAGGACGGGCATTAGAACAATATCAAAAGAGGGCGACAGAGCCGGCATCAAAACCGACAAAGGTGTGAATTTCTCCACTCTCAGAAGAACCGCAGAAACATTGACGGGCAGGTCGGGCGATCCACTTGCTGTCTAACGGCTTCTCGGACAAACTGACCTTAAGATGGTAACAACTTATGTGAAGAATGTCTCTGAGCAAAGGGGCCGTGCGATCAATTTGGATTTCATCTACGAAGTACTAAATTCCCGTAGAATTCTCGCGTTGCGTCTTTCTCGAGAATACAGCGAAACGTTAGGTGAACCTACTTGTTTCTATTGATGTCATCGAGCAAAGGTGGGATTGTGAAACGGATGTCCTTCGAATGATCGAACGGTCCGTCCGGCAACACGGAACCAGTAGTACATACACTTGATATATGCGTCTCGACAGATTTTGCGACATCGTGTGAGGTGACGGCCAAGCCTATTTGGACTGTCTCGTCCATCTGAACTTCTACAAAGGGCGGCTGGTTTGGGTCGCTACCTGAGAGTACATTCTGCCAGTTCACGCCGTCCGTGCAGTGCTCTGCAATGAAACGGTTGCCCTCGCGGGTTAGTCTGAGCCAATGGGGCAATTGAGCCGTTTGCGGCGGTGTATTCTTGCTGTACGTCACATCTGCTTTGGTGTGGCGGTACTGGAATGTGACTATACCCGTCGGAGTGACAAGGATCGTGACGTTCTTCGCGGTTGCGTCGAGGCCGCCGCGGATCATGACACCCGCCTTGGTCCACTCATGCACATGTTCAAGTCTATCGATTCTGGCG
>CAYZAH010000126.1:0-9006 GCA_964475805.1 uncultured Pirellulales bacterium
TTCCTTGGCGGCAAGAGCGCTGCTATGCAGGCCAAAGCCGTGGCCGCCTTCGCGGGTCGTGAATCCGTGCCTGAAAATCTTCGCCATGTTCTCCTTGGGGATACCGACGCCGTTGTCTTCAACATCGATTCGCACCTTGTCGGGCCCGTGCACGTAACTTCGAATGGCCAGCCTCTTGATTCGCTGCTCGACCCCGGACAGGGCATACTTGGCATTGCTTATCAGATTAACGAGGATTTGCAGGACGCGCTGCTTGTCCAGGCTCATCGCCGGTAATTCGGCCAGATCGAACTTCAGTTCGACCTGATGTCGCTTCAGGCCGGCCTTATTGATCTCCACGGCGTCTTCCACAATCTCGTTGATATTGATGATTCCCTCGACGCCTCCCGCCCGGGCGTATGCTTGCTGAGCCTTGATGATTTGCTTGATATGCTCGACGTTCTTGGTAAGCGAACAGACCTTTTCGGCCATGTCCGCGTTTTCACGCACGAGGATCTTCGCCGCTTCCTCCAGATACTGAAGAACGTATTTTCCCCGCTCATCCTGAGTGAGGAACGCACCCAAATCGTCGGCGTGCTGGCAAAGCATATCGACCACCTGCTTCAAGCTCGTGATCTTTGAATTCGACAACTGGTCCTGTATAAAGCTGGCCGAAACGTTAACGCTGTTCAGAACGTTCCCTACGTTATGCAGCACGTCCGTTGCCACTTCGGCCATACCCGCCCTGTGCGCGGATTCGACGATCTTCTCCTGGGCCGCTTTCAACTCCGCCGTACGTTCCTTGACTCGTGTCTCCAACTGGTTCTTGGCGTCCGTCAAGGCAGACTCACGCTGTTGGATCTGCTCTAACATCTCATTGAACGCGTCGATGAGAAGGCCCACTTCATCATCACTTTGCTTCGAGGCTCGCATGGAATAATCCTTCTTGTCCGACACGGCTTTCGCCACCTTCGCGAGGCTCAGAATCGGCCCGGAGATAACCGCCTGAAGCTTGAGGGAAAGCACATAGGCCATCAGCGAGCATATCAATATAATCAAACCAATCACGCCGGCCTTCATTCCAAGTCTTGCCCGGCCTTCGGACAAGTCAACTTGGATGTAGACCATCCCGATGACGTCGTGATCGTCCCGGATTCGTTTGAACAGCTTGAAATAGTCGCCGTCAAACTGATAGCCTTCCTCCTCATATGCCGGCGGTAAGGTGTTATCCACAAAGCCTAAACGCTGGTAATGCGCGAGCGTCTTGCGCTCTTTCGTATAAACACAGGCAAAAACGATGGACGATTCCGCCCGCAGGGATTTGAGCGTTTGTTTCGCGTCGTCGGCGTCTGAGAAGGCCAGAGCGGCTTCACAGTTGTCCCCGATCATCCCGGCATAACACGAAATGCTGTCGATGATCTCTTTGCGGTATTCACCGCGCTCGAACAATAACTGGATCACACCGCTCAGCAGCAAGGCCGCCGTGCACGTCGCCATAATGATCGACATGAGTTTGTGTTTTATAGCCCTGTTTCGTATAAGAGACATACTCAGTTCTTGGTCCCGTCGGGTGCCTGCTCGTTGATTACTCTTTTTGCCAGACGCAGGAGTTTCGAACGGATATCGAGCTTCGATTCCTTAGCCGCAGCGTTGTTGATCTCAAATTGGACCTTCTCCTCTTCCACCACGAAATTGATCATGCCGCCCGATTCGAGAAAGCCCTTGGCTTCCCCGATCGTCAAGATGGGGGTCCCCCTCAACGCTTTCACAATCTGCCCGTAATTCTGTACGCTCACTGATTCGCAGTTACAGAAGATCAGGACATGACAGACTTTCAAGGCTTGTATCTTTTCGTCCCAGCCGTGGTCTTTATCGTCGCGCGATTTGTCGAGCTTCTCATAGCCGGCAAAGTACTTTATCAATATGCTTCTGTCCTTGACTTTCTTGCCTTTGATAGGGTCGAAAGCTTTGATGAAGTCTTCGGAGCCGATAACGCCTATCGTTATCGGCTTGTTGGGATCAGCTTTCGCGTCATCGGGCCAGTCTACAAACTTGAGGAAGTTGTACACGAAGGCCGCCTTGACCTGGCGTTCCTTGGCCTCTTTGGAGTCCGCCGCCGCAGGGGCGGCGAAGACCGCCAGGATCAACGTCAAAACCGCTAAGTTGTAGGCCTTGGTTCTCATCTAACTCGTGTACTCAGCTTCTTGTCATAGTCCGTGATCACCCCACAACGTTCCACCGGGACCTCGGACGACTTCAATGCGTTCGACGTCTTCGAGCACCACGTCCTGCACGTCCCAGTACACACCTGAGTAGTTACCGCTATAGACGCTTCTGCCGTCGATCAAAACCAGCAGCTTGTTGGCGAACTGGTCCTGGAAACCCCTTGCGGTAATCGCCCAGCTATTGGAGTTAATTTGAGCGACTTGCAGGCCCGGGACCATCCGCAGGACCTCGGGGATGGAGGTTGGCCCCGACCGTCGGATGTCCTCTTGCGTGATCACAAAGACCGCTGCCGGGGTCTCCAGGACCTTTTCCTCTTTTTTCGATACGGAGGTCACTTCAATATTCATCAACTCTTCGATCGACATATCAAAAAGATCCTCCGGCTCATTTGCGTCCATCTACCGGGCGAAGGTGACCGCCCCGCCGCTCAGTATAGCGAGACATGTAAACACGCACGCAAACAAGCCGCTTTGAAATTCTCTCGCCATAACGACAGGATGGCATGTAGCCCCGAACCTCATAAAATCTTCAATGTATCGAATCGCAATCCAATTGTTCCTATAAGGTTATCGCCTTCAGAATCAGGCCGCTTAACCAGGTTCTTCCTGGGTTTTTGTGAGGTCAGACCCGGTTCGCTTACCGGGCCGAACACGAAAGCCGAAGTCTGGAAGTAGGGTGTCCGGCGCTCTTCGACAGTCTTTAGATTCAAGCCGGAAGGCGATACCAGATTTTTCGAGGCTTGTGACCAGGAATTGTATGGTGATCTGCCCTCCGAAAAGCTCCGATTAGACTGAGGCAAAAGTTTGAGTATCCCAATAATGGAACCGTTGAGAAGCAAGAGCTGTTCGCATGGTAGGATCAGTGTCCTCTTCGTCTCTACTCCGGTTTCAGGATGCATCGAGAGAGGATGACGTGCGAACAAATACTTTTGAGAGAATGATGAGCGCACAGGTGGACAGGGCAGATGCACGCTTGAGACGCTTGATGAACGAGATATCAAGCGTATTGAAGCAAATGACCGCCGAACTGGAGCGGACCGGCGCGTCGATGGATCAATACGAGGCCGTGAAGAAGCAATTGCTGGCTGCTGAGTATGAGCTGAAAGCCGTCGATCAACAGTTGGACAACGAACTTGTCGAACGCACGTTACTTGAGAGGAGTTTGGGTGCCTCGAACAAAGAGCTTCAGGATTTTGTCTATATGACCTCTCACGACCTGCGTGAGCCGTTGCGTAAGATTTCCTCATTCGGTGCGGTCCTCGAAGAATCTCTCCATGGGAAGATTGGCCGGGAAGACCGGGAGAACCTGGGATTCATCATGGATGGAGCCGAACGAATGACCCGGATGATCGAGAACCTCCTGGCGTACTCTCGAATCAACACGAAGACCCTCGTCATTGAAACGGTGAGTTTGAACGACATTCTGGCTCAATTGGCAAAATTAGAGCTTAGGGAATTACTGGAGAGCGTTGGTGGCCGGATCGAGATTCCCCAGCCTCTGCCGAACGTCCAGGCAGATCCGACGCTAATCCGGCAACTCCTGCGGAACCTTATCAGTAACAGGATCAAGAATCATAAGGAAGGTGTCGAGCCGCGAATCACTATCAGCTCCGAACGCAGTGCGGGCGACGTCGTCAAGATACAGTTGGAGGACCACGGAACAAGTGCTGAAACGGAGAACCATAAGGACTTTTTCAAGCTGTCGCTGAAATCGCATTCGTGGCAGGACGACGAGGAACCGGGAACAAGTCTGGCGGTATGTAAGAAGATTGTGGACAGACACGGCGGGCGGGTTGGAATCACGTCGAAAGCGGGCGTCGGCTTGACGCTTTGGTTCACGCTGCCCGTACCGAAAGACTCAGAGCAAAAGAGAACGGTGGCGCTACCATGAGTGGGGAACAAGTGGAAATTCTGTTAGTGGACGATGATCCGCAGGATCGACGCCTCGTGCAGTTAATTCTGGCCAAATCCTACTCGCCCGGACAATACAACGTGCAGACATCGGGTACGATGTCCGAGGCCATGCGATGCCTCGACAACGATAATTACGATGTCGTGCTGCTCGACCTTAACCTTCCAGACAGCAGAGGAATCGAAACGGTTCAGAAGGTCCGCGATGCAAATTCAGACGTCATTATCATCGTACTCACTGGTTTGGATGACGAGGAAACCGGCGTCGAAGCCATCAAAAAAGGCGCTAGTGACTACCTGGTCAAAGGCAAGTACCTCGCCAGCATCCTCGTGCGGACGATTCGATATGCCCTCGAACGCAAGCATACAGAGCGAGAAATCCAGCGAAGCTCTGAGACTAACGCAGTTCTTAACCGGCTGCTGAGTCTGTCGCTGGAGAATCTCACCTTGAAAGAAATGCTGGAACGTGCGATAGACCAGGTCACCTCCGTTGCCTGGCTCGCCCTTGAGTCCAAAGGAGCCATCTTCCTGGTGGAAGACGAACCGGATGTGCTGATCATGAAAGCCCAGCGAGGACTGTCCGCATCTGTACGGAGCACGTGTGCTCGCGTTCGTTTCGACACGTGTATTTGCGGGCAGGCCGCCTCATCCGCTACTCTGAGATTTGTGGACCACGTCGACACGCACCATCAGAGCAAATACGATGAGATGCCCCCTCACGGACACTACTGTGTCCCGATCCTGTCCGGGGGCAAACTGCTGGGCGTGATTAACACGTACGTCACGGAAGGCCATCAACGCACGGATAAGGAGGAAGGTTTTCTGCGCGCGGTGGCCGCGGTCCTGGCGGGGATTATCGAGCGCAGAAAAGTCGAAGACGAGTTAAGAAAGCACCGCGAGCGCCTTGAACTGGAAGTTAATGAGCGCACGGCCGATCTACAAAAAGTCAACGAGCAGTTGCGCAACGAGATCGAGGAACGTAAGCAGATCGAGCAGGAGCTCTTGATCGCCAAGGCGGCCGCTGAAGCGGCCAATGAAGCCAAGAGTGAGTTTCTGGCCAATATGTCACACGAGTTGCGTACACCGCTGCACTGTATTCTGAGTTTTGCCTCCTTTGGCGTCAAGAAGTATGACAAGGCCAAGCCGGAGAAGCTCCTGGACTACTTCACCAGGATCAGGCAAAGCGGCAAAATCCTCTTGAAGCTGCTCAACAATCTCCTCGATCTGGCGAAGCTCGAATCCGGAGGAATTACGTTCACGTTCGAGCGGACGAGTCTCAGTGTTCTCGTTCGATCCGTAGTGCACGAATTGGAAGCGATGCTGTCGGAACGCGACTTGAGTCTGAGGTACGATCCGTCTGCTTTCAACGAGGATTTCGTTCTCGACGCGGATAAAATCAAGCAGGTGCTGCGCAACCTTCTGAACAACGCGATCAAGTTCTCACCGCAAGGTGGGATTATCAATATCGAAGTCCGCCCCGCTGGAGACTCCGTGAGAATCTCCGTCGGCGACCGGGGTCCGGGGGTCCCGGAGAATGAGCTCGAAGCGGTTTTCGATAAGTTCGTCCAATCGAGTAAGACGAAAACGGGAGCAGGCGGCACGGGCCTGGGTCTTGCGATCTGTCGTGAGATCGTGGCCGGGCACGCTGGTTGCATCTGGGCGGAAAACAGGCCTGAGGGCGGCGCTGTATTCACCCTTGAGATTCCACGATTAGCGAACACGCACGTGGAGAACCGGCCGTCGCCGGCCGACGAGGCGAGCCCAACACTACACAATGAATCGCAACCAGATCATGGTATCACGCCAATGTGCGGCGCCCGAACGTAAGACGTTGAATGGGGTGGAACGATGGGAACACAACGGAGAATTCTGGCGGTGGATGACGATCCCAATAATATCGCTATCCTGAAAGAACTATTGGATGACGATTACGATCTCAAAACAAGCCCAAGCGGCGAACAGGCGCTTAAGATTGCCCGGGAATTTCTGCCCGACATCATCCTGCTGGATGTGATGATGCCGGGCATGGTCGGCTACGAGGTGTGCCGCCGGCTGCGAGAGCAGTATGCCCTGAAGGATACCAGAATCATTATCGTCTCGGCCAGAGCCATGAGCTCAGAACAACTTGAAGGCTACCGCGCCGGGGCCGACGACTATGTTACAAAGCCCTTCGACGGCGACTCATTTCTGGAGAAGATACGTACGCACATGCACGTTAATTGTACTGTTCCGGCCGACCCGGCGGACGGCCGACAACACTGAGAGCTTGAGACGTGGAAAGGACAAGCACATGCAAAGGAAGAAGATATTAGCCATAGATGATAACCCGAACAACAATGCTATTATTGAAGAGCTGTTCGGCGAATACTACGATCTTCGCACAGCTACAACAGGCGAAGAAGCGCTTCAGATCGCACCGGAGTTTCAGCCGGACGTGGTTCTGCTCGATATTATGATGCCCGGTATGGACGGCTACGAGGTGTGCCGCCGGCTGCGCGAGCATCCATCACTCTCGAAGATCAAGATCCTCATGGTGACGGCCAAAGGAGCGCTGGATGACAGGGTCAAAGGTTATGAGGTCGGCGCAAACGACTTCATCACTAAACCGTTCGAAGAAGAGAATATCCGGGAGAGCGTAGAGTTCTTCCTGTGAACGATCCTGCCGCCCGAGCTGCGCTCGATTTAGAATTCCGCTGAGGTCAGCCCCTTTCTGATCGCGTACTTGGTAAGCTCGGCGACACTGGAAATCCCCAGTTTGTTCATGACCTGGCGTCGGTTGGAATCAACGGTTTTCGGGCTGATGTGCAAGTGCCGGGCAATCTGCTTGATGGATTTGCCCTCAGCCAACAATTGAATAACGTGACGCTCCCGGGCCGAAAGATGCTCGCCGGCGGATTGTCCGGCCTGGGAGATAAAAGGAATATAATCGTCCAGCACGACCTCCGTGATTCTGGGGCTCAGGTAGTGCTGGCCCGCCTCGACCGCCTTGAGTGCACGCAGGACTTCCTCCAACAGATACGATTTGAGCACGTATCCATAGGCCCCCGCCTTGAGCATCTCCATCACAAAATGCTTCTCGAAATGAACCGACAAAGCGATGATCCGAATTTTGGGGTTCTCCTCAAGAATGTAGCGTGTTGCTTCCACGCCGTTCAGGTTGGGCATCGTGATATCCATGAGGATCACGTCCGGCGAGAGCTGTTTTGCCAGCTTCACCACCTCCAGCCCATCTTGCGCCTCACCAACAACTTCGATACCGGGTTCCTCGTCCATCAACAGACCTAATCCCTGTCGTACGACTCCATGATCTTCTGCAATGATTATCTTCATACCATCCTTTCTTGCTTTGACCGCCCATTCTACGTTTCAGACGACGACCGTCGCTGTTGTTCCCCTGCCGGGCTCTGATTCAATGGTAAGACATCCTCCCAATTGTTCCAATTGTTCTCGAACACTAAACAGACCGAAACGGACCACGCCGGAGCCTTTGAGATTGTGTCCGCCGGATTCGAATCCAACGCCGTCATCGCGGACGGTAACGTAGATATTGTCCCGGCGTTTTCCGACGACGACCGTGACCTTACTCGCCTTGGCGTGTTTGAGCACGTTAGTGAGAAGCTCTCGCGTGACGCGGAACAGGCAAGCCCGCAGGTCATGCTCCAACGGTCCTACCTGCTCCTTGACTTCCAGCTCGACGACAATTCCATGTTTGGCATGAATCTCCTCATTGAGGTACCTGTCGAGCGCCGCAATAAACCCGAATGCGCGAAGAACCGGATTGCTCAGCTCGAACGTCAACGATTCCGCCTGGTTGATCGTCTCACCCACGACATCGGCGACGGTCATGAGCGAGGCCGCTAAACTCCCATCCGATATCGAGCGCAGCGCGGATTCGAGCGTGAGCTTCGCAAGGACCAGGTTCTGACAAACGTTGTCGTGGAGTCCGACCGCAAGACGCCCCCTTTCACGCTCTTCTGTCAGCAAAATCTCGGAAGCCATCGCCTTGAGCTTCACCTGATACTTACGCAATTCATCCTCGGTCCGCCTGCGCTCCGTGATGTCCATTAATACAGACTGAGCACCAATGACATCGCCAGCCCGCACTATCGGATTGTCCCTATAGTATACTGTAATAATTCCTTTCGGCGTGATGACTTCGTACTCACCCTCCTGAGGTATCCCGTGACGCAGCTTTTCAAAATCCTCGACGGCTTTCTCTTTGTACTTCTCCATCACAAAATCAAAATGGCTTCTCCCGATCAAGTCCTCCTTCCTGAACCCGTATCCTTCGATGAATTTGTTCGCGTCCGTGATCTTCCCATCCATGTCGAGAATTACGATGGCCTCTCGCGCATTCTCAAAAAGCTCCCTGTACTTCTGTTCGCTTTCCCGCAGCGCCGCCTCCACCCGTTTGCTTTCAGTGATATCTTGCGCCGTACCGAACATGCGGAGGGGCCGACCGTCCGACTCATCCCACGTTACGTCCCCTTGACTGCGGACGACTCGCACCTCACCGGTGGGTTGAATTACCCGGTATTCCACATCATAGCGCGCCCCACCGTTAAGCGCCTCCGTCACGGCTTGGGTCATGATCCACCGATCTTCCGGGTGGAGCCGTTCCTCCAACTGAGCCAGGCTGAGGATGCATTCTTGCGGCCGCAATCCAAAGATGCGACAGGCTTCGTCCGACCAGGTAATGCGGTCGGTCTCGATGTCGCGCTCCCAGTGACCGACGTGCGCAACACGCTGGGCCTCTGCGAGTCTGCCCTCGCTTTCGCGCAGGCTGCGCAACACCAAAAGACTGGTCAGGCCGTCGGCCAGTCGCCGGCCGATTTCCTGGAAGAGCCTCTCATCCTCCGGTGTCCACACACGCGGGTAAGAACATTGGTCC
>CAYZAH010000127.1:0-4516 GCA_964475805.1 uncultured Pirellulales bacterium
GAATTTTGAATTGCTTATCGGCTCTCGCTGGGTATAATCGGGGGATATTTTTTTTCGGGTGGCAGCAAAGATGAATCGGATGCTTCGCGGGTGCAAGTCTTGTGACAGAAAGTAGTTACCACAATTGCGTTGGCGGGGGGGAATCACAGCAAGACAGTGTGCATAGGCTTTTTTTGGCGTTAGACCGTCTATATGATTGGAATCGTTAAACGTGTTCTGGAAAAGAAGGAGAACGACAAATGGCTAGACCTGTAACACTCTTTACCGGCCAGTGGGCGGATCTGCCCCTGGAAGTATTGGCTGAAAAAGCGGCAAGCTGGGGCTATGATGGAGTGGAATTGGCTTGCTGGGGCGACCACTTCGAGGTAGACAAAGCGCTCAAAGACGACAAGTATTGCAAAACCAAACGCGACCTGCTGAAAAGTCACAACCTGAAGGTCTTCGCGATCTCGGCGCACCTCGTCGGCCAGGCGATTTGCGACAACATCGACGAGCGCCACAAATCCGTTCTGCCCGAAGACGTCTGGGGCGATGGCGATCCCGAGGGCGTCCGCAAACGAGCGGCCAAGAACATCATCAAGACGGCTCAGGCCGCCAAGAAGCTCGGCGTCAAGGTGGTTAACGGTTTTACGGGCAGCTCGATCTGGCATTTGCTCTATTCGTGGCCTCCGACGCCGCCGGCGATGATCGAGGCGGGCTACGCCGACTTCGCCAAGCGATTCACCCCGATCCTCGACGAGTTCAAGAAGTTAGGAATCAAGTTCGCCCTGGAAGTGCACCCGACGGAGATCGCGTTTGACATCGCCTCGGCCCAGCGGGCTATCGACGCCGTCAAGGGACACAGGTCTTTCGGCTTCAACTACGATCCGAGCCACCTTGGCTATCAGGGTGTGGATTACGTGAAGTTCATCCGCACGTTCGGCAACCGGATTTTCCACGCTCACATGAAAGACGCCTGGTGGGGACACGGTGACGGCACGGTAGGTGTCTTCGGCGGGCATACCGAATTCGCCGATCCGCGCCGCTATTGGGACTTCCGCTCGATCGGTCACGGCGACGTCAATTTCGAGGAGATCATTGTCGCCCTCAACGACGTCGGGTACAAAGGCCCGCTTTCCGTCGAGTGGGAAGACAGTCGAATGGACCGCGAGCACGGCGCGGAAGAAGCCTGCCAGTTCATGAAGCAGGCGGACTTCAAGCCTTCGCAGATTGCGTTCGATGCGCAGTTTGACAGATAACACGATAAGATTTTTAGTGACCGGGGCGCGGCGTCTTGCGCCCCGGCGTTCTTAGACAATTTGGTGCAGGAGAGCCGATCATGACCAGAGATAGTCGCATCAGCCGGCGTCAATTCATCACGCGGACAGCCGGCACAGCATTGGGGGCAATGGGTCTGCCGTATGTCGTTCCATCGTCGGCTCTCGGGCAAGGCGGCAACGTGGCGCCGAGTGAACGGATCACCATGGGTTGTATCGGCGTGGGTTGGCAGGGGGGCAGCAACCTCGGCTCCTTCCTGCGGGAGAAGGATTGTCAGGTATTGGCGGTTTGCGACGTTGACAAGAATCATCTGCAAGAGGCCGCTAATCGCGTGAACAAGCGCTTTGGCAACCAGGACTGCGCTACTTACGGTGACTACCACGAGCTTCTGGCCAGGGACGATATTGATACGGTTTCACTCGGCCTGCCCGATCATTGGCACGCCATCCCGGCTATCGAAGCGGCCAAGTCCGGCAAAGATATCTATGGCGAGAAACCACTCTCGCACGATTTGAAACAGGGCCGGGCGATGTGCGAGGCGGTCCGTCGCTACGGGCGAATCTGGCAGACGGGCAGTTGGCAGCGCTCGCAGGCAAACTTTCGCCGGGCGTGCGAGTTAGTGATAAACGGCCGGATCGGCAAGGTCCACACGGTCGAGGTGGGTTTGCCCTCGGGACATACGGATTTCGGCAAGACCAAAGGCCAGGAAGGGGTCACGCCCCCGCCGCCGGAGCTGGATTATGATTTCTGGCTCGGGCCGGCTTTGTACGGACCCTATTGCCCGGCGCGCGTCCACAAAAACTGGCGGTGGATCCTCGATTACGGCGGCGGCCAACTGATGGACTGGGTCGGCCACCACGTGGACATCGCCCACTGGGGTCTGGGTTTCGATTATGCCGGTCCGCACGAGATCGAAGGCACGGGCGAGTATCCCAGGGACGGCCTGTGGGACAGCCCGACGAAGTACTGGCTGACGGCGAAATATCCCAAGGATATTACGATGATCATCGCCGGCGGGTACGATGACATCCGAAGCGGAACGAAGTGGATCGGCAAGGACGGCTGGGTCTGGGTCAATCGCGGCAACCGCCTGGAGGCCGATCCGAAGAAGATCCTCGACGAGAAAATCGGGCCTGACGAGATTCACTTGTACAACTCGCCGGGTCACTGGCGGAACTTCCTCGATTGCGTCAAGAGCAGGACGACGACGATCGCGCCGTGCGAGGTGGCACACCGGTCGGCGACACCGGGGCATCTCGGAAATATTGCGATGTGGTTGGGCCGCAAGCTCCGCTTCAATCCGGAAACGGAAGAGATTCTCGACGATCCCACTGCTTCGCGTCTGCTCGGCACGGCGATGCGAAAGCCGTGGCACGTTTGAGATTAGGATTCTTGCCCGCCGGAGGCGGGTGAAATTTTACATTTATGATTTGAAAACAGAGGCGTTTTTATGGTGACGAGAAATGGGATTAGCCGGCGGCAGTTCATCAAGAGCGTCGCCGGAACTGCTGCGGCGGCTGCGGCCTTTCCGTATCTTGTGCCCGAGTCGGCGCTGGGTGCAGGGAGCAGCGCGGCGCCGAGCGAGCGGATTACGTTGGGCTTCATCGGCTGCGGCAAGCAGAGCCAACATTTGATGAGATCCTTTCTGAATTCCCCCGGGACTCAGGTTCTGGCGGCTTGCGACGTGGACAGGCTCAAGCTCGAACGCAACAAGAAGATCGCCGAGGATCACTACGCGAGCAAGAACGTCGCGTACAAAGGCTGCGACACCTACGGTGACTTTCGCGACCTGCTGGCCCGCGACGACATCGACGCGGTGGTGATTGCCACGCCGGACCACTGGCACGCCATCATCGTGATTCAGTCCGCCGAGGCCGGCAAAGACATCTACTGTGAAAAGCCGCTCTCGCAAACGATTGAACAGGCCAGAGCCATGGTCAACGCGGTCCGGCGATATGGGCGGGTCTTCCAGACGGGAAGTATGCAGCGCTCGGACTGGCACTTCCGCTTAGGTTGTGAGCTGGTTCGCAACGGCTATATCGGGGAGTTGAAGACCGTCAACGTCAACGTTGGCGGTCCGCCCCAGGACAACCCGCTTCCGGCGCAGCCCGTGCCGGATTATCTCAATTGGGATATGTGGCTGGGGCCGGCTTTGTGGAGGCCGTACAACGAGGAGCTTTCGCCTAACATAAGCTTTGACGGCTTTCCGCTTTGGCGCAATCATAGCAAATTCGGCGGCGGGGGCATGACCGACTGGGGCGCCCACCACTTCGACATCGCGCAGTGGGGACTGGGCATGGACGAGAGCGGCCCCATCGAAGTCCACCCGCCCGACGGAAAGGAATACAAGGTACTGACGTACAAGTACGCCAACGGCGTGACGGTCACGCGGAGCGGCCGGGCCAGGGGCGTGCTGTTCGAGGGCACCAAAGGCGAGGTCCTTACCGATAGAGGTTTCCTGCAAACGAAGCCCGCAAATTTGAAGGACCTGCAGATCGGCCCCAACGAAATACACCTGTACGAAAGCAAGAACCACTACGTGGACTGGCTGGATGCGATCCGCAAGCGCAGCAAACCGGTTTGCGACATAGAGACCGGCTGCCGGTCCGTCACCGTTTGCCATCTGGGTAACATCGCGTACAAGCTCGGCCGGTCGCTCAAATGGGACCCCGAGCATGAGCGCATCATTGGGGACCCCGAGGCGAGCCGGCTGCTCTCGCGGCCGCTGCGCAGTCCATGGCACCTTTGAGATTTACTATTTACTATTACCTATTGATTCCAGGCACGCAAAGACGAAAGGAACAAAGATGAATAAGGGGTTGAAACTGATAAGCGCTGCCGTGCTGTGTTTGTGGTGCCTGTCGTTGGCCATGACTGCACAGGCACAATCGCCGGCGAAGCTCCGGGACCTGAAACCGGATGAGTTGCAGAAGATACGGGACGCTGCGCCGGACAAGGCGACGGTCCAGCCGGCCAAGCCGAGAAAGATTTTGATCTTCTGGCGCAGTGAAGGTTTCTTTCACACGAGCACACCGGTGGGCAACGCGGCGATCAAGATCATGGGCGAAAAGACCGGCGCGTATGAAGTCGCGGTTTGCACGGATGACTACTCGGTATTCACACCCGAAAATCTCGCGCAATTCGACGCGATATGCTTGAACAACACGACCCACTTGAAGTTCGATCCTCAGACGACGCCGGAACGCTGCAAGGCGCTGATGGATTTCGTCAAGGGAGGAAAGGGCATCATCGGTATCCA
>CAYZAH010000127.1:4616-8980 GCA_964475805.1 uncultured Pirellulales bacterium
ATCTTCTGGACCCCGGCGATTTTACAGCACTATCTCGATGGTATCCAATTCGCATTGGGTGATTACAAAGTCGACACAACGCCTAAGCCTATCGCAAGTTCAGGAAAGGGATCAGACATGGCAGAATTACAGGAATTATTGGAAAAGGTAAAGACCTACGATTGGGGCCAGAGCCGCCTGGCGCTGACCGACGTCACCGACATCATCAAGAAGGCGTACGGCAACGAGGCCGAGCTGGCGAAGATTGAGACGGCCCTGCTGGGCGTGCTGAACTCGGATGCCAAGCGGGCGGGCAAGCAGTTCGTCTGCCGGCAGTTGAGCATCATCGGCACCGAGCAGT
Source organism: uncultured Pirellulales bacterium (assembly GCA_964475805.1). Lineage (GTDB taxonomy): Bacteria > Planctomycetota > Phycisphaerae > Sedimentisphaerales > Anaerobacaceae > JAFGTG01. Next base: position 4,957 of record CAYZAH010000127.1, read on the forward strand.
CCGTGCCCACGCTGGCGCAGATGCTGGCCGGTGAGGAAACCTCCGACATGGCAAGATACGCGCTCGAACGCATACCCGGCTCGGCGGTCAATGATGCCCTGCGCGGCGCCCTGAGGAAGGTCAGAGGCAACGCCAAGGCGCGGATCGGCATCATCAACTCGTTAGGCGTTCGCAAGGACGAAGGCTCGGTCCGTATTCTCGGTCGAATTCTGGGCAGGGCAAACGGGGACACCGCGATGGCCGCGGCCGCCGCTCTCGGCCAGATCGCCAATGCCGACGCCACCGAGGCGCTCGCACAGGCGAAGGACAAGGCCACGGGCAAGCTGCAAATGGTGGTTCTGGATTCGTATCTGAAGTGCGCCGATCAGCTTGTCGCCGACGGCAACAAGGTCAAGGCTCTGACCATTTACAAAGAGCTTCAGAAAGAAGGAATGCCCAAGCCGATTCGGACCGCAGCGCTGACGGGTATGCTCAACGCGGCCAAGAGGTAAGACTGACGGATGAAAATCAAACGCACGACTTGTTGTGCGGTAGCTGTTCTGCTCTTGTGTCTTTCGAACGCGTGCCTGGCGGCCTCGGAGTCATCAGGTCAGGACGACGCTGTTAAGATCGTCCTGGATATTCTCCGAAGTGACGACCAGGAGATGCAGGCGGCGGCTATCGCGATGGTAAAAGAGATGTCCGGCAAGGACGTGACCGAGGCACTGGCGAAGGAGTTGCCAAACCTTTCGCCGGCCAGTCAGGTAATGCTCCTCTCGGCATTGAGTGATCGCGGTGACGCTACGGCTTTGCCGGCGGTCATAACCGCCTCTAAATCTAAGGATGGCTCCGTCCGAATCGCAGCATTGCGCGCGATCGGTCAATTGGGCGGCGCTGAAAGCGTCGAGCCGTTGGCACAGGCAGCGGCGACCACAACGGGCGACGAGCGAAAAGCCGCCCGCGACAGCCTGTACCGGCTTCGCGGCGCTGAGGTCGATAAGGTTATCCTGACGGCTATCCCGAAAGCTGAGCCGAAGGTGAAGGTCGAGCTTCTCGGCGCCGTGGGCGAAAGGGGCATCCTCGCCGGACTGAAAACTCTTCTCGATACCGCGAAAGACCCGGACCGCAAGGTGCGAATCGAGTCGCTGAGGGTGCTCAAGGTTGTGGCCGGCCCGGCGGATGTGCCGGCGCTGGTTAAGCTCTTAGTCAGCGCGCAGAGCTCATCCGACCGGAGCGAGGCGGAAAAAACCGTTGCCGCCGTGGCCCACAAGATCGAGGACAAGAATCACCAGGCCGAAGCCGTGCTGGCTGCGCTGCCTTCGGTCAAAGCGGTCCAGAGCCGGTGCTCTTTGCTGAGTGTACTCGGCAAGATCGGTGACAACACCGCCTTGCCCACGTTGACCGCCGCGCTGAAGGACAGCAACGCCGACGTGCAAACCGCTTCGATTCGCGCGCTGGCCGAATGGCCGAGCGCCGAGCCGCTGGCCGACCTGCTCAAGGTGGTGGAAAGCTCGGACAATCAGGTGCATCGAATTCTGGCGCTGCGCGGTTTTGTCCGGCTGCTCGGGATGGAGAACAAGCGTTCCGCCGCCGAGTCGCTGGCGATGTACAAGAAGGCAATGAGCTTGGCGCCGAACACGCTTGAGCAGCGAAGGGTGCTGTCGGGACTGGGCAACGTCCAATCTCTCGGGGCCTTGCAGATGGCGGCGGGTTATCTCAATGACGGGAACCTATCCAGAGAGGCAAGCTCGGCCGCCGTCAAAATCGCCTCGGGTATCTGTGGCGATCACCCGAAGGAAGCGGACGAGGTGTTGAAGAAGATCATTGCAAAGACGAAAGAAGACGATCCTTTGCGCAATCAGGCGCAAGAGGTGATAGACAAAATCAAGCAGCCGTAAGAAGAACACACTTATGTAGGAAGGGATTTCATGGCTTCACAGGCAAACGGGAATATTGGCGGGCGTGGCGTTACTCTGAATGTTCACAAAGCGATCCTTTTTGTATTGGCTCTCGTTTTGCCTGTGTTCCTGGTCTCATGCGCGGGGCTTCCCGGCGGCAACCCGATGGTTCGGGCAAGGAAAGCAATTGCGAGCTGTGACTCTTTCACAGGTGACTACAAGGGCGGTTGGAAGCTGAACGATGGGACAGACTCCGGGCCGCTGGCGGTCCAGGTGATCGCGTTGGGCAAAGGCGAATATCGCGCGGTTTTCTTCGACGAGTTCGACGTGCCGACAGAGCCGCTGACTGCGATCAACGGCGCGCTCGAAGGGACAAACGTGCACTTGACAAAAGTCGATCCCGGAGTTGGCACTTTCGACCTGAAGGCTGACGCTGTCATCGCGGGGGACAAGCTGACCGGCACATTCGAAGCTCAAACCGGGGCCGGGACGTTTGAACTGACGAAGACGATCCGGCTTTCACCGACGTTGGGGGCCAAGCCTCCCGCCGGCGCCATTGTGCTTTTCAATGGAAAGAACTTTAAGCAGTGGGAGCCTCTGAAGAAAAAAGCTGACGACGATAAGGTCGGATGGGCGTTGGTCAAAGGCCGCGCGATGGAGGTCAAGAAAGGTGCCGGCTCCATCGTCACCAAGGAGAAGTTCAACGATTTCAAGCTGCACATCGAATTCCGTACGCCCTGCATGCCCGAGGCACGCGGACAGGGGCGCGGCAACAGCGGCGTTTATCTCCAGGGACGATACGAGATTCAGGTTCTCGACAGCTACGGCCTGGAGGGCAAGGATAATGAGTGCGGGGGGATTTACAAGGTCGGGGCGCCGCTGGTCAATATGTGCGCGCCGCCGATGCAATGGCAGACGTATGACATCACGTTCCGCGCGCCGCGATTCGACAGCGCGGGCACGAAACTCGAAGACGCTCGCGTGACCGTCATTCACAACGGCGTGGTGATACACGACGAGCGGGCGCTCCCCGGACCGACTGGCGGAGCGCTGGACAGCAACCTCGCCCAACCCGGCGGGATTTATCTGCAAGACCACGGCAACCCCGTGCAATATCGTAACATTTGGCTGGTCAGGTTATAGACAGCGGAATAATTGAGGAACACGACTATGAATGAGCAGAAGAACAGAACCATATCGAGGCGTGAGTTCATGGGCGGCGCTGCAGCGGCGACGATGGCCTTTACCTTTGTGCCCAGCAGTGTCATGGCTCAGCCGCCCAGCAACAAGCTGAACATCGCCGGCGTCGGCATTGGCGGTATGGGTCAGAACAACGTGAGGGCATGCAGAGATGAGAATATCGTAGCGCTGTGCGACGTCGATGAGAAATACGCCGCCAAGGTGTTCCAGGCCTACCCGAAAGCGCGGGTCTGGCACGATTTCCGTGAGATGCTCGACAAGCAGAAGGACATCGAGGCGGTGATCGTAGCGACGCCGGACCACCTTCACGCCGTGGTGTCGATGGAGGCGATGAAACGGGGCAAACACGTCTATTGCCAAAAGCCACTGACTCGTTTGGTGGCTGAGGCCCGCGCGTTGACGGAAGCGGCTCGCAAGTACAAGGTCGCCACGCAGATGGGCAACCAGGGCCACTCGGGGAACGGCGTTCGTGATATCTGCGAATGGATTTGGGATGGCGCGATCGGCGAGGTCCGGGAGGTTCACGCCTGGACGAACAGGCCGGTCTGGCCCCAGGGCATTGACAGGCCGAAGGACACGCCGCCCGTTCCCGAAACGATGCACTGGGACTTGTGGGTCGGTCCGGCGCCGATGCGGCCGTACAATCCGTGCTACGCTCCGTTTGCCTGGCGCGGCTGGTGGGATTTCGGAGGCGGCGCTCTGGCGGATATGGCTTGCCACGTGCTCGACCCGGTCTTCTGGGCGCTGAAGCTCAAGTACCCGACCAGCGTCGAGGCCAGTTGCACGAAGGTTAACAACGAGACGTTCCCGCTGGCTTCCATCGTGCATTATGAGTTTCCGGCCCGCGAAGGAATGCCGCCGGTGAAGGTACACTGGTATGACGGCGGGCTCAAGCCGGAGAAGCCGGAGGAGTTGCCAAACGGGCACCTGCGGTGGGAGATCCGGAA
>CAYZAH010000128.1:0-8973 GCA_964475805.1 uncultured Pirellulales bacterium
TTCAAACTTGATCCGCAGGGCGGACCGAAATGGACAGGATTGGATAGCCGGCCGGAGCACGTCAGGGAGGTTGCCGAAAGCTCACTAAAGCGGCTCAGGGTCGATTCCATCGATCTGTTCTATCAGCATCGTGTTGATCCGGACGTGCCGATTGAAGACGTGGCGGGAACGGTGAAGGACCTGATCCGGGAAGGTAAAGTCAAGCACTTCGGCCTTTCGGAAGCCGGAGTGGGAACGATCCGTCGCGCTCACGCCGTCCAGCCCGTGACAGCGGTCCAGAGCGAATACTCTTTGTGGTGGAGACAACCGGAAGCGGAAGTGTTGCCGACGCTCGGGGAACTTGGGATCGGTTTCGTCCCCTACAGCCCTCTGGGCAGGGGTTTCCTGACGGGCAAGATCAATGAGAACACGACGTTCGACGGTTCGGACATCCGCAACACTGTTCCCCGCTTTGCGCCGGAGGCTCGGAAAACGAATCAGGCCTTTGTCGATCTGCTTCGCGACGTCGCAGAACGCAAGCGCGCCACACCCGCTCAGATAGCGCTCGCCTGGCTGCTCGCCCAGAAGTCGTGGATTGTTCCAATCCCGGGTACCCGGAAGCTGAAGCGTCTGGAAGAGAACCTCGGAGCGGTTAGCGTCGAACTTACGGCCGAGGATCTCCACGAGATCGCCCGCGCCTCCTCGAAGATCACGGTGCAAGGTGCTCGGTACCCGGACAACATGGAACAGATGACCGGTCGTTAGAAATAAAGGTGTCAGGTACTTTTTTTGGATTTTTACTTTGCAGCGACGGGTTGACGCTTATAATCGGGGCCATGCCGAGACCCAAGCGAATAGCGTTAGGCGGGTATGTCTACCACGTGTTCAATCGCGCCAACGGGCGTTTGCGGATATTTCGCAAGGAAGACGACTTTCTGGCCTTTGAGAAGATACTGGCCGACGGCTCGACGCTGTTCGCGATGCGGCTGTGCGCCTACTGCATCATGAGCAACCACTGGCACTTGCTCCTGTGGCCGCGGGGCGACGGCGACCTGTCGAACTTCATGCGTTGGGTGACGCTCACGCACACGCAGCGATACCACGCCTCCCACGGCACCGTCGGGATCGGCCATCTGTATCAAGGCCGGTACAAGAGCTTTCCCGTGCAGAGCGATTCCCACTACCTGAGTGTTCTGCGATACATCGAGGCCAATCCCGTCCGAGCTGGCTTGGTCAAGGAGGCCGGTCTATGGGCGTGGTCGAGCTTTGCGGCACGTCGCGGCCGAGGAGCCGCCGTGCTTTTGAACAAAGGGCCCGTGGAGTTGCCGTCCAATTGGCCCCGTTTGGTGCGCGCGGCGCTGGACCAGCGGGATTTACACGGAATCAGCAACAGTATCCGGCGAGGAGCCCCTTTTGGCGATGAGCGGTGGACGACAAGGGCATGCGGCCGCCTCGGTCTTCAATCCACATTGCGCCCCAGAGGAAGACCGAAAAAAAGTACCTGACACCTTTTTCTTATTCGATGATCTCTCCGTTGACCTCTTTCAGAATATCTACAAAAAGTCTGTCCAGAGCGGCTGGATCTCTCGTGCTTGCGGGAGTCTGTGTCTCTGCCCGTAGGCGGGCAAATTGCCGTTCCAGGAAATCTGAGATTATCCGATTTCTTGGTCCGCGATCCAGCTCTGCACCGCTGCGCTTCGCCTCAAGAAGGGCTTCAATCTCGCTCCTCAAATCCCGATCAACGACGCGATCAACCAGCTTTCCGAATTCAATGGGGACTACGCCGAGACCTTGTTCAATCCAAAGGCAGGCGAGAACGGGACGTAGAACGTAGAAGTACTTCTTGGTCCAGACTACTTCATCCTTAAGATACTCCCGGTAATTGTTCTGTGCCATACGAAGGTAATGATACATGCATGAGATGGGCGAGTAATACTCCTCCATCAGGTTTCGGAGTCTTTCAACAAACGCCGATTTCTGCAAGTATACGAGAGGAGACTGGAGCCATTCGAGAAGCGGAGGATTGGATTTGCGCAGAAGTCCAAGGGCCTTCGGCACGTCCCAGCCGGACAAATCGAGTTCGTCACAGATCGGTCTCTCGATCACATCCCGTTTCTGTTGGATCGTCAGATACCATTTGGTCGGGCGCAGGTAGATGAATCGAACGTCGTAATCACTATCGCCGGATTCGAATCCCCAAGCCCGGCTTCCCGATTCACACGCGTAAAGAATCACAACACCTTCCGCCTCCTCAATACGAGAAAGCTCAGCCTTGATTTTCGTTGCGATCCCCTGAGTCATAAACCTGTACCAGTTTGGTAGTGACGTAGCCTGGCCTCAAAAAAGTACCTGACACCTTTATTTCGTACACCAGCTTATGCGCAGGCGTCCAATGCGTGTACCAGAAGTATCCACCAAAAACGAGCGCCACGAGCAGCAAGTCGATCAGCAATCGCTTCCTCTTGCGACGACTCGATGGGACAATAGAGATGGACTTCAGTATCGGCACCTCTGAGCCTTCCTAAAACGGTCGCGAGCCAGATGACGAGGCAAGAGTATAGGATTCTCAATGTGAATACGCAAGAGTACAGTAAGTAATAGAGGCGTCAATTAAATCTGAAGTTGCGGGAAAACAAAAAAAGGGCAGGCACATGGGCCTGCCCCTACGTTTGTTATTCGGTCCCGATGTGGATCGGGATTCGATATCCTCTTTTTTGCTACATCTGATACACGGGCAACTGTGCTCTGAGCAGCTCATAGATCGCTTTGCCATCTTTAATGGTCTGAGCCGCCGTGGTGCGGTAGAGCTTCTGGAGCTCGTCGAAGTCCATTGTCTTGAGGTCGGCCAGGCTCTTCTTGTTGTCCTTGGCGTTGGCCTCGATGAACTTGGCCATCGTATCGCTGGCAATGTCGCGGAGCAGTTGCCAGAGCTCTCTGCCCTCGGCGGCCGCTACAGCGCGGCCCAGCGCCAGTGACATCGACAGAATGGCGTTCATGCCAAGCAGACCCTTTCGCTGCATTGCATGAATCTTCTCCTCGACCGGCGCGTCCTTGGAAATCCGCTTGGCGGCAATCGCCTGCTCCAGCTCCAGGGTCAGCAGTCGCTGGTCGATCTGGAGCACGCTGCCGAGATCGGCCAATTTCTGACCGATAAACGCCTTGGCCAGAACCGTCTCGATATGCTTGACGGCGTCCATACAACCCTTGCCCTCGTAACGTCTGGACTTCGTCCAGAGCGCCATGAGCTTCTCATCCTTCTTGGCCCGGATATCTTCGGTCTTCACGTCCTTCTTGAACCGGAACGTTCCGTCGCCGGCGTCTTTGAACAGGTCGGCATACTTCTTCACGGTGTCCGAAGGCTCGATGATGCTGTCCACATAGTGAATCGCTTCGTCCTCGCCGGCACTGGTGCCGAGAGGCGTCGAGCCTTTGAAGCGGACGATGCCGGTCTTGCCCAGGAAGAGGGTTGCCGCCGCGGAAGGAATACCGGCGTTGGTCGCCTCTTCGGTGCCGCTTACGGCCTCGATCGCGAGCATTCTCATCATCAGAGCGGCGATATCCAATTCAGCCGCATCGGGCATGACGGAAACGTCCTCTTTGCCCGTGAGGATGCGAACGAGCTCCTTGACGTTTTCTTCGACCTCTTTGCGCTCGGCCTCAGTAACCTCTCTCTGGGAGGCTTTGGCCAGCGCGATAATCTCCATGACCCGGCCATACTTCTGAAGCCGCTCGGTGTTGGCGCCGCCGCCGCACTTGACGCCCAGGGCGTTCATCGCTGTGCCGATTTCTGCCTCGAAGGGGTCGTTCGGCGATTTAGACCGGTGGGAGACGACCAGCTCGGCCCCGTAGGCCAACGACGTTAACATAGCCAGCACCGTCTCGGTGAGCGTGCCGATCTGGTTGGCCTTGATGAGGGAGGCGTTGATTTCGCCGTTCTTGGCGCAGGCCTCGATGTTCGAGTCCTTGGTCGTGACGAGGTCGTCGCCGATGATGAACAGCTTATCTCCCAGCTCTTTCATCAGGTTCCGCCAGCCTTCGTGGTCGCGCTCGCCGAACCCGTCCTCAATCGAGAGAACCGGGATGCCCTCTTCCAGGGCCTGTTTGAAGAGGTCCAGAATCTGATCGCGGCTCATCTCGACCTTGCTCTTGTCGCGCCAGAAACGATACATGCCGATGGAATCCGGCTCGCCTCGCTCTATACGGTAGGCGTTCTCCAGCTCCGAGCAAGCAGGGTCCAGGGCGATGGCGACGTCCACGCCGGGGACGTATTCGCAGTCCAGGATGGCCTGCTTCATCATCCGCCACATTCGCTGCTCGGGAACCTGGTCTTGCGGCTCCTTATCCACGTAAGGCGCGATACCGCCTTCGAGACCGACGCCCATCACCTTGGCGCCCGGAGCGGCCTCCATGATCTCCTTGAGCCGGTACTGGAGCTTAACCGTCATTTCCTGGGCGTCTTCGTAGGTCTTGGGCGAGAGCGGCATGAACATGCTTTCCTGCATGGAGATGTTGCTCTCGGGATACTCTTTCTCGGTGTGCCGGCCGCCCATTGCACAGTTTCTGAACTGCCACGGCGTCGAGACCTTGCTGCCGTTCTTGAGCGTGACCGACTGGATGCGGGTGGTGAGCAGTCTTTGCTTGACCTGGCCGACCTGGACGGTCCAGCTTTCCTTCGAGGCGGCAGCCGCCGCACGAGCCGCCTGCTCAGCAGCAATCTTTTCTCGGGTGCGGTATTCTCTGAGCTTGCCCGGATCGGCCAGCAATCGGTCGAGAAGACCTACACACCCGGGGGCCAGGAAGAACCGGCCGATGTAGATGGGCCAATCCACGCCCACGCCCAGCCCGATGGCGATGCAGATCACGGCAATCGGCAGGCAAATGGCCGACAAGTAGCCGCTCCACACCGGTGCGGAAGCCGCCACGGCCAGATTGTACGGCGCGTCCGGAGCAAAGTTGCCGTTCTCCTTTTTGACGCCGTAAAACTTGCCCCATGGAATCTGGAGGAGCATCTGGGCGTATAACCCGAACTTCCCGCCGCCGCCCTTAAGGGCAGCGTCGGCCTTTTCCTGTGAGTCTTTGTTCAAGGCGGTAAGCTTCGCAGCCGTCAGGAAGTGCCCCATCTCGTGGATCGCGATGCTGATATGCCACGACAGATAGAGAATGATCAGGGAGACATACACTTCCATGTTCAGCGGCGAAAACATAAATTGGAGCACGCCGCTCTTGACGTTGCCGCCAGCCGCGACGAAGTCGCTCAGTTCTTTCGCCGGCAGGCTGAGCACCGATGAGATAAACGCCGCGTGGAACGACACGAGCTTATGGTTGGCGATGACCCATCCGCGCTCCAGATACATCTTCTCCTGCACTGCGGAGAGTGCTTGCGACATTCTCCCGCGATCTCGTGCTTTAGGTGCTAATTTTCGAGTTTCGGTTTTGGCTTCAACCATTCCAAATCTCCTGTCCTAATCAATTTTCCAACAGTCTATCGTTATTCCTACGTGATTCATCACAACGACACGCGAATCGCCCCGTCAACGACGATCCGGCCAGGCGGTCCTATGCCAAGCCTGGCAAGATTACCGTTTTCTTCCGGCTCCGTCAAGATGCAGCCCAAAGAAATTCTCATAAGTAATCACAAAAGCCGCAGCCAAGAGGCTCAAGACACCGGCTACGCACGATAAAGCATAGGTTAATCCCATGTTTCATTTTGTAAGAGCAATATGGCTGTTCATTGCGAGCCATTTTTCCTGGATATATCTTTCCGCCGTCTCGTGATTCAACAGGCCGACGACCCTGTGGGTCTTGGGTTCGACGACGGGGATTTCCCGCAAGCGATCCTTTGCCATCATGTCCAGGGCATCCGCCAGAGAGGACCCCGGCTGCGGAACGGCCTCAGGCGAAAAGCACACGTCGCCGGCGATCAGCCATTCCAGGGCGTGATGACTCAGCAAAAGGGGGCGAAGGTCCTCCAGCCGGACAACGCCCACAAGGACGCCGTGCGTATCCACAATCGGACAGGTGATAAAATGGCTTTCCGTGAACATGCGGAAGACGCTCGTCAACTTGTCTGTCTCTCGAACGGCGATGATGTCCGGCTCCATGACCTCGTCAACGCTGATGGACCGGGTAATCGCTTCTTCAGTCACAGATTCCGGCTCGGCGGATGGCGCAGGAAGTCCTCCAGCCTCCTTCAGGACCCGGTTGCCCACGAACGAAATAGCCCATGCTCCGACGGGCGCCGTCAAAAGGATACTCAGCACCGCGACGGCGAGGATAACCTGCCCAGGCCCGGCGTCCATCCCAGCCGCCTGCATCGCGATCAAAGGCGCGCCGCCGATGGCGGCTTGAACGGTGGCCTTGGGGATATAGGAAATGACGATGAAGATCCTCTCCGCCGTTGTGAACGGACTGCCGATCAGGCAAAGATAGGTCCCCGCACTGCGCGCGACCAGGCCGATCCCAACCAGCGCGCTGCCCGCCAACCCCGCCTGCCAGGCAACGTGGATATCCACCTGTGCCCCAACTAACGTAAACAGGAGAATTTCTGCAAAGATCCAGAGCTTGGCCAGCTTGGCGGATATCTCATGCGCCATGTACTCGTTCTTCTCAAGCACGATCACTCCCATCGCCATGACGGCCAGAAGCGGGGCAAAGGGCAGGAAGCGTTCCATTTCAGGCCCAATGGCAACGAGCACGATAGACAAACCGAGGACGACAAGCAGCCGCTTGGTGGCCCGGGGATTCCACAGGTCGAACAGCCGGTACAGAACGAGACCGATGACCAGACCGGCCACAATCCCCGACACGATGGAAATGGGAATGCCCGCCAGCTTCCAGGCGATGTTAACCTTGGCCCCAACGTAGAAGCCCATCAGGACACTGTACACGACGATCACAAAGACGTCGTCGATGGACGAGGCGGCCAGGACTAACGTGGGGATTCCTTCGTCCGTGCCCTTCTTTCGATCCATGAAGTTAATCATCAAGGGCACGACAACGGCGGGTGAAACCGCCCCGAGGATCGTCCCGAGGATCGCCGATTCCATGTAGCTCAGGCCGAGCAGCCAGGGGCCCAGCAGCGTAATGGTCGCCGCTTCAAAAATGGCTGGGATGCACGATAGGAGCAACGCCTGAAAACCCACGCGGCGCAACGTGTCTTTGCTAAGCTCGAACCCGGCTCGAAGCAAGATCACCACCAAAGCGATCATCCGCAAGTCGGCCGATACCGACAGAAGACTCGGCTCCAAGAGACCCAACAGGAAAGGCCCTATCACGATGCCGACGCACAGCATACCAACGAGGCCGGGTATCCGAATCTTGCGGAAGATGTAGTCAACCACCAAACTCAACAAAATCAGTTCAGCCAAGCTCAGAGCCATAAAGACCTTTCCTCATAACTACGGGGTATGACCGCGGTTGGAAGGACGGCTTCATCTAACAAGACATTCATAAAAAAACTCCTACCAAAACCGGGCATTTCAGTAGGAGTCGTCAGCTTTTTTCAGCGGTTATACGGGGAACTCCATCCCCGAATCATCGAGTAGCCGCCAAGTTTAGCCAAACCTGGCACTTTTTACAGAAAATTCTTAAAATTTTGCACCAAATACGATATTTAGGAGCCGTTGTTGGCCAAAAAGCAGAACTTCTTCGGGAAGATTCAGAGGGAACGCGTATGGAACAGGAATACAGCAATATCGAGGACGAGATCAGCGATCTGAGGCAGTCGCTGGAGCATTTCGAGCGGGAAAAGGAGCGGGTCCGGGCGATCATCGGCCAGATCGGGGGCGTGCCGAAATTCCGCACCAAACTCGCCAACGTCGTGTTCATTGTCGTCATCCTGGCGGCCGGGATCGTTTCGGTGATCGGAGGTGAAAAGTGGCGGCTGCTCATGGTCGAGCTGACAACCGTGATGCTCTCGGTCAAAATCATCTACATGATCCACATCCAGATGCGGGTCAACCATTTCAAGTTCTGGATCCTCTCGGCCATCGAGTGGCGGATCAACGAAATGATGGCCGAGATCAGGCGGCTCAAGAAGCAGTCAACATAGCAATCCAATCTTGAAATATTCGATTTTTGCGGGCCAACCTCCAATTCCAGGCTGAAAATTGCGGTTTCTAAATCGCAAATCGAACTCAACTTGCCTCGGAGTTCTGCCGATAAAACAGCAAAGGCTTATCAGTTTCTAAAAAAAGGAGATAGTAATGGGGATTCAGAATTGGTCTGAGGACATTATTCTTGTAGACTTGCCCCAGGAGCCGGAGATGGGTGACGAGCTCAATTCGGTCACTGAGATGGCACGGGACAGAGGCAACTGCGAAGTGGTGATTGATTTTTCAAGTGTCGATATTATCACCTCCTCCAGCATCTCGAAGCTCCTGAAGCTTCGCAAGCTGCTGGCCGACTGTGGACATCGGCTGATCTTCTGCAGCGTCCCCGCCGCAACAAGGGGAATCTTCACGGTGACCGGGCTCGATGGGATCTTCGAGTTCGCCGATGACAAGTTCGTGGCTCTGGCAAGTTTGCAGATGGTTGGCTGAATCAGTCCGGCGACTCCTCATTTTGATTAAGCAGGCCTGATGGATATGGATGAAGAAACGCTGCGGCAAATCGAGCAGATAACCGGCTACCATTTTTCCGACAAGAGCATCCTGATTCAAGCGTTCACGCATTCTTCGGCGGTCGACGACCGCCTTCTGAGCAATGAAAGGCTCGAATTCCTCGGAGACGCGGTCCTGGCGCTGGTCATCTGCCAGGCCCTCTTCGAGCGGTTCCCCGAATACCTCGAAGGGGACCTGACCAAGATCAAGAGCAAGCTCGTTTCCCGCGAGACCTGCGCCCAGATATCCAGCGGCCTCGGCCTGCACAAGCTCCTGAAGGTGGGCAAGGGCATGATCTCCAGCCGGGCGCTGTCCCGCTCGTTGGCGGCCGGCGTGCTGGAGACGATCATCGCGGCTATCTACATCGACGGAGGCTTCGAGACCGCCCGCGATT
>CAYZAH010000129.1:0-3438 GCA_964475805.1 uncultured Pirellulales bacterium
CCAATTCGTCGGCGAAGTCAAAGTCCGGCCTCCGCAAATCCGTCACCGCCGTATTGAGAATCAGTACGTCCGTCGTCATAACGTCATTCACATCGATATACGCTCAGTGCATCTCGGCTTCACACGTGCCGATGGCCGGTCGGTAGAAATTGAACTGGACGTTCGGGTGTCCGGCCAGAAGTGACATCGGCACCGAACTGTCTGCGATCTTCTTGCCAATCATCAGGGTCGTCAGTCTCATACCAAAAGGATTGTCGTGCGTACCCGCCTGCCAAATCGAAACCTTCTCTGCCTTCCAGGTCTGAACGGGTCCGACGGTAATCGCCTGGGTTGGCACGCCCGTCACAACCCCGCCGCCGCTGGTCCGCGCGTTCTGCATGACCGTCACCGGGTGCAAGTCCACCACTCGCGTTGTCAGTTGCCGGTATTCGTCCGGCGTTGGCGGCTCGTCGGCGTACTTGTCCTCGCGTTTCACCGGGTCGTTGAACGCCCAATGCTTGATGTCCCCCTGTCCGCCCTGCATGACCACACAGCGAACGCCGTCCCAGCTTTTGATATATTCCGCCGTATTGGCCTTCGGAAAGTGGATGTTCGATCCGGGCATCTTCCGTCCGTCACGAATTCGGTCGAAGCAAAGCTCCATATCCGCCTTCGCAAAGGACAAAGGATGCGACGGCGGCACTTCCTTGCCATTCATGTACCATTCGTCCATCCCCCAGAAATGCGCGTTCGCCAGATCAAGCTCCAACTCGTTCACGAGCCGCGCCACGAGCGGAAGCTGTTCGGTCGGACCGATCGGGCCGCAAATGCCGGCGGGATTATCCGCCGTCGCCTGCTTCCACGCAGTGACGTACTCTAGCGCTTCGGCCAAATAGAAGTCTTCGAGCGTATCGTAAAAGACGACCTGGAAACCCTCCCGGCTCAAACCAAGCATGTCGTCGGCGGTGAGCTTGCCCGCATCGTTGAGAAGTTCATCATCAAGCGTTGTATAGTCCCACCATTCGGGAGCCAACATGCTGATCTTTCTCGACATGAATCGTCTCCTTACAAAATGTGAACGAGGTCCCCCAGTTCGGCCTTGAGGATGTTATCCTGTGGATAAGCGTGGCCCAAATGTTGCCGGAAGCCTTCCGCGAAGGGCGTATTTACCTGGTGCCCCCGCTTTTCGCCGGCCGCCTTCATCATATTGACGTACTCATCCATGCCGTGGTGCGTCATAAGCCAGTGTCGCTGACTCTCGTGGCAGCAGAGCATCTTCTCCTTCGTATCCATCACGCTGGTTGTATCGACAAAGATCGGCGGCCTGACCTCCGTGCCATATATGTCCTTCAGTTCCGCCGGGTCCATGTAATAGAGATGGGGAATAGGCTCGAACGGCTCCGCTTCCGGCGTCTCAACGTTCACGACGCCGCATGCAAAGCACGCGGTCTGAGCCAACTTGCTGGCCATCTCATGATCCACCATGTAGTCGGATGGGCTTGTCGTGAAGACAATGCTCGGCCGGACTTTTCGCACCACCTCGATCACCTTGAGCAACGAAGGCCGATCATAGAGGATAAAAATGTCATCGCACTCGAGGCAATGGTAGGTGCCGTCCAATACACTGGTGGCCTTGGCGGCTTCCGCCCTGCGAATCCTGCTGATCTCTTCCCGGCTGTACTGGACCGTCCCGCAATCGCCCGGCGTCATCGTCGCGATGTGCACTTCCCAACCTTTTCCATGCAACAAAGCGAGCGTCCCAGTACAAAAAAACTCCGCATCGTCCGGATGGGCGCCAATACTCAATACAGTCTTTCTAATCTCTGAACTCATATTCCGAGAAATCTCCTTGTGACCCTATTGGCCCATCAAGTGGTTGATAATAAGCATATCCAGCTCTTCGTAGTCTCGCTCGCCGACGAGCTTTTCCACCTGCTTTGCATCCAGGCTTCGGACAAGCTCGACCAAACGCAGAAAGATCGTCTTGCTGTTGGACAGATGCCGGGTCGCAACTTCCTGCTTCTGGGTACGCATTGCCTTGACGTCCAGGCCGACAAACTCGCCAGCTTTACCGTAGTCGTATTGGTCAAGGATGCGCACTTGATTGAACGCTCTGCGCAAGTCCACCGAACCAAATGTCTTGTCCTCATCGAATTTCAAACCATTCTGATCGTTCAGATGCACTGTAAAGAGCTTGTTGTACGCCAGCGCAAAGCCCATCTCATCCGAGGGATCGAGGCCGGCCAGTATCGTATGGGCCGTTTCGATATTGACTCCGAGGCGTTGCGGGTCAGTCGTTAGATAGCCGATAGCTAGCGCATGTCCCGTGGTTGGAATGTAAGCCTGATCCATTGGCTCGTTCGGCTTGGGTTCGATAGCGATCTTGACCCGGGGATTGTAGGCCAGCATATCGTCGATCGCCTCTACGAGTCGTTCGACGGCGACCTTACTGTCCTTCGCCTCGCGGATATACGTCCCTTCGCGTGCCAGCCAGAGCACAACCAGTTTGGTCTCGAGCGCATCACAGATGTCCAGCATCCGCCGGCTCCGATCTTTGGCGTACTGCCGGCAGGCCGGATCGTTCGACGTGTACGCCCCGTCAATCGTGCGGGCATCCTCCCATATCCTGGGGGCGACAAATTCGGCGACCAGACCCTCACCGTCGAGCATATCTTTCACTTCTTTGGCCTTCTTGACGATCTGCTCGGGGCTTAGATCATTCATATCCGGCACGGCGTCGTCATCGTGAAACTGCACACCGTCGAAGCCGAGTGTTTTGTACATTTTGAGCTTCTTGCCGAACGCAATACTATCCCGGACGGTCGGCCCGAAGGGGTCCGCACCCTCGTGGATATTCCACGGCCCAAATGAAAAACGATATTCTCCAGCCATTCTTTTCTCCTTGAATCGTTATTAGTGACTCCCTTGAAGCACGGCGTAGGCGTGACGGGCGTAGTGAGCGCGAAGGTCGTTCGCATATTGCCCCAGTATCTGCTTGCCAATGCCGTGATAATCGCCGCAACGATACAGCGCCCGCGCCAGAAATAACTCGCGCAGTGATTCATTCCTGGTTGTCGTATCAACCGGATTGTCCGGCGCTTCGCTCCTGGCTCGTTGGATGTTAGTGAAAGCGTGGCCTCGCATGCCCGGCTTGGCTAACAGTCGTGCCAAAGACTCCGTCGCACGGGCATCGCCCAAGCTCTCAAGGGCCATTGCCACCGCCCGGCAATGTGAGAACTCACTTGCGGAGTCGAGTTTGTCCACTTTTTCGAGAATGGGCTCCAACGCTCGCTCATCGCGCGTCCGGCCGAGAGCAACGATCAGACTATCAAGCTCGCTCAGACTCGCCCCATACTGGCCCATTCCCGTGTAATTCCACCCCTTGTCCCAATCGTGCGACCGTACCGCGCGGACCAGCGTTGCGACTCCGGCCGGATCGCCTAACATGCCGAGAATGTG
>CAYZAH010000129.1:3538-8954 GCA_964475805.1 uncultured Pirellulales bacterium
CGCACCGGTTTGTTGCTCCTGGCCGCCATCGCCGCCGCCACGCCCGCGGCGTAGCCCTGGTTCTGAATATCCGCCTGCATGCGTATGACCGGCATTGCGTCGCGGTGAGCGCTCACGCCGAGCCCCGTAACCAGAATGCCATCCAAACCCTTTGGCAGCAAACACCGATACGGCACACTCACGAGTATTTCTTTTCGGTCCGGCGGCTTGAGCAGGAACACAGGATGGATCGTGTAGCCGTGTGAGTCGAAATTGCTTCGCGCGATGACGACGGTATCCGGATAGGTGCGCCCAAGGGAAATATCCATCGGCGACATCGTAAAATCGCCGACGATCCGCCGACGCTCGCGCGTATCCGGCAGTTGCCCCAGGTCGTAAGCACCCTTGTATTTCTTCTTGGCAATGACGAACGATCTCCACACGTCAATGACGTCGGCGTCGTCGATAAACGTCCAGTCCGTATTGGTATATCCCGCACCAAGTCGGCTGGGAGGTAGCCCGGCACCCTGGACCGCGACGGTCGTGCCATTCGTGTACACGCACGCGGCGCCGGCCGCAGCGGCAATGTCCGCATTACCCGTCGAATCAATCACGACTTTGGCAAGCACGACGCCACGCCCTTGAGGTGTGGCGACGACGACGCCTTTGACTTTATGGTTCTCAACGAACGCGCCGCACCCGAGGCATCCGAACCAGATGTCCGCCCCCGCTTTGCGTAGCTCGCTACGATACCATTCTTTCTTCCACTCGATATTCCAACCGCCACCCCTCGGCTTTGGAGCCTTGGCAATCCCCTCATCAACCTCGTGAGTGAATCCTCTGATATAGCCGTAATAGTATTTACTGATGAAGCCCGTTGTCCCGACGCCGCCAAGACCGTGGAGGTACTCGATTACAAGCGTCTTTGCACCTTGCCTCGCCGCTGCAATGCCGGCAGGCGCTCCACCCGTTCCGCCCCCGACTACGACCACGTCATATTCGCCCAGCACCGGAACACTACGAGCAAGAGAAGAAACGCTCCCCTGGATTCTCTGTTGGGGACGTAACCCGTTCAGGTTCTCACGAATATCGCCGGTTTCAACCGCCTGCCCCGTCTTGTTGCGAAGCGTCACGTGGGATGGGCTGGACAATTTCTTAACCTCTTGTGCAGCCGCGGCGCCGATGCGCTGGCCCACACCCATCAACTCCAGCGGGCGAAGCAGCTTCTCGGCAGTGGCGCGCGACACGTCCGTGCAGCCCCCAAGCACAAATAGAGAAGTGATCCCTTTTGGCCTGAAGACATCCAGACTGATCTCGTCCGCGCCGGGCCAGGGACCCGTCACAGTCCTCTCCGATTCCACAGGGTCCGGCGGAACCTGGAAAAGCTCTTCCGATGAATCTGCTACATCGGGGTTCCAGGTTCGGTCGCGGGCAATCTGCTCCGCCTGGGCAAATGATGCAAAAGAATCATCCTCCATCGGTATCCTGAGCACGTACTCGAAAGCCTGACGCTCCGGACCGTCCGCGACTTCTACCGGCGTAGGCATTCGGCGTACCTCGGCCCCTTTCGGGTCCGGCTCACGGCCGTCAACAACAATACGTCGAAACGTCTGAGGCCCGCCGGGATAAGGCTTGAAAGCCGCCCCTGCCATCCTCGCAACGATCGCTCGCTGCGTCGCATCAATAACAACGCGGGCTTTGACCGCCTGGCGTCCCGAACGGTTGGCCATCACGATACCGGCTGCTCTTCCTTCATCGTCCAGAAGGACGTCGGTGGCGTAACATCCATAGAGAAACTGAACGCCCGCGCCGAGCAATGCTTCATCCAGCACGCGTTTGACCTGCATTGGCGTCGGGGGCGTGCGCCGGCGCTCGCCTGGTCCGGCGGTGGAACGCTCACCTTCAATCACAACCTCCCCTAACAGGATTCTATTGACGTCCGGACTCTTTTCGATAGAAAGCTTCACGTAACGGGCGTTTCCCGTCGTCGATGCTGAAAGTGCAATCGGACCCCACGGTTCCGGAAGAGCTTCGCCTGTTCTTTCATTCTTGATAGCCGCAACTCGCGTCCATTCGTGCTTATTGTCGCTGAAGAAAACCGTGACACCCTTTATCTCGAAATCATCGTTGTTTCCGGGATTGCGACGCTGATACGCCATGAGGTGTACTTGTCTCACGGGACGTCTCGTACCCAAATCAGCAACGATAGAGACGTCGCCATCGTACTGAACGCTTTGACTGGACGCGCTATACCATTTGCCATCGGTCAATTTGGACGGGGGTTCGGTGTCCCGATGAGCGGATGCCGAGGATTTGTCGGCGTCGTAAGTGAACTTCAGCGTGTTCTGGAAGAGCGACGAACCTGCCGGCTCGGCAAAGATCTTCTTTGCCAGGGGTGACGCCGGCACCTCACCTGACTCAAGCCACAGCCGATACGTAGCACAGATATCCTCTCCCAGATACGGACGCTGCGCGGCCAGAAAAACGCTGGCTCCCTGTTTCGCCGCCTCGACCGCGGCGGCTACACCGCCCGACGTACCGCCGACGACTAATACGTCCACATCGTAAGCAACAGGAATATCTCTCGCCGATTCAGTTACGACTTTCGCCGGCGTGTTGGTCTGTGATGCCCCCAAAGAGCCCCCAAGCAGGAGGGGCAAGGCAAGCAGTATTCGAAGCAGCAGCGTTTGCGTCTTTTTCTTCACGGTTCAGCTTCTCCAAAAGTACTCTCAGTCGCTCGTGCGATCTTTTTTTTGCCTGAATGCCCAACATCCAAGCAATTCTACCGATACACAGGGTGGCTAATGCCTTGTTTCTTGTGCTGATTTCGATATTATTGCCCTGCCTCCCTTATTTGCAATAGGAATCTTGTGAAAATGCCCAATCGGTGACTCGGAAAAGCCCCTGGCCGGTCCTGCGTGGACGTTTGCAGGGCATTAGCGGCCGGCAGGTTGTGCCTTCTGTCGCTCTTCTCGCGGGCGATGCTTCCACCGGCGATGTAGCCACCAGTACTGAGTCGGGTCCTCCCGCACAAATTGCTCAATCGCCTTGGTATACTCGGCGGTGACCCATTTCAAGGGATCTTCCTTGTCCGCCCATTCCTCGGGGAGGATAATTCGATTTGCGCTGATCTCGAAGAAGAACCGGTTGCCTATTCTTCGGCTGCACCCCACGACAATCGGCAGGTTGCTGGTAATCGCCAAAAGGCCGATGCTCTTGTAGGTGCTGGCCTTGCGGCCGAAGAAATCCACAAAAACGCCCTTCCTCCCCGCGTCCTGGTCGGCGATGAAGCAAAGAGTGGCGCCGGACGAGATCAATGTCTCCATGAGCTTGGAGGCACCTTTCTTGTCGATAATCTTCTGGCCAACTCTCCGGCGAACGCCGTACAAGTACTTATTGAGAAACTTGTTGTCCAGAGGCCGGGCGATGCTATAGATGTTGAAACCAAACAGACTCAAAAGGTAGCCAACGATCTCGAAGTTGGCATAGTGGCCGGTAACCAACAACAACCCGCGCTCCTCTTTGATCAACCATTTGACCCTCTCGGTGTTTTTATACCGAGAGTAACGGCGCCAGTTGTACTTTCCCACCAGTCGCGGCGTAAACAATACGTCAATCGCCAGCATGGCCAGATGCTCGAAGCTTCGCCGGCCCGTTTGCCATATCCATTGCTCGCTCTTTTCCGGGAAGCTCGCCCGAAGATTATCCAGCGCCCTGTTGCGCCCTCGATGATAATGCTTCCATAACAATCGTCCGAGAAGACACGCCGTCTGTAAATTGGTCTCGATATCGAACAAGTTGAGGAAAACCATGAAGATACGCAACGCCAGGTAGGCAAGCCAATCCTTGACCGGATTGTGCTTTTTCTTCTTTCTTCTTTTTCTTTTCGGGCGCGACTCAGCCATAGACCGTGATTGTAGAGGCACGACAACCACTGTCAAGTCATAGAAGGCCCGTCACTTGAACGACATGCGGCCGTCTCGCATCCCTTCACCTGTCGAGAAAGTTGCCGAAAACCCCAGAAAAAACCGGGAATTCCAGTGAAGATCAAGAAGAGTCTCCGACCAGAAATGCGTTTTTTTTCAGTTGAATTCCATCCGGGTGATGTGCTATAAATAATGATGGTGAAGTTCACGCCTTACTGGCCGGCACCTGTGGGGTGCCTGCTGTGAAACGGGCTGGACCTGCAACGTCTTTCGAGAATCTCCCGAAGGACACAGATCTGACAAGTAAAACAGCGACCGCAGGTTTTCTATGGTTCGGAGTGATGGTCCGGAGCCGCGGACTCGTGACGCGCAGAAGACAGAGAAAGGAGGTGCATTCGACTGTAACACATCTTGCCGCGCAAACAGAGGCAAACTGCGCGCAGCGATTATCGCCCCGGCATTTCATGTTTTGGTCACCTTTTGAAGGAGAGCGATCATGTGTAAGAAACTACTATTCTCAACTCTTGTTGTCCTGACGTTCAACCTCGTCGTGGCGAACGCAGTCAAGGCGGACCTCATCGGCTGGTACAAACTCGACGATGGATCAGGCACCGTTGCCCTCGACTCGTCGAGCTATGGCAACGACGGCACGCTCCAGGGCAGCCCGAAGTGGGTCGATGGATGGATCGGAGGCGCGCTGGAACTGAACGGAACCTCCGACTGGGTCGAGATCAACGGCATTGCCGACGACCTTACGGAAAACAATTTCTCCGTCAGCGCCTGGATCAAGACCACGATGTCGGGTGACGGAAACGTGATCGGAGCCAACGACAGCGGCAGCGGCCACGATTTCATCTTTGGCGTGAGTGGAAGCGGCACGCTGCTGGTGGAGGCCGACACCGTCAACGAGTACCCGCCCGTTATCAATGATGACGAGTGGCATTTTATAGGATACGTCAGAGATGGGACCACCGCCTACGCATATACTGACGGGGAGTTGGTAGGCACGGAGACACCCTCGGGCGATCCATCCGGGCAGGTGCGATGGTCGATCGGCCAGGAGTGGGATGACAACCCGAGTGACTTTTACCAAGGTCTGGTGGACGATGTCCACTTCTTTAGCCACTCTCTGACGGAAACCGAGATTCTAAGCGTTATGACGGGCGAACCGTGGCCTCAGGCATCCAAACCTACCCCAACGGATGGATCCTACATAGATGACACTTGGGTGAGCATGACCTGGAAACCTGGTGATTTCGCAGTATCGCATGATGTTTATTTCGGCGAAAATTCAGACGAAGTAAACAATGGCACAGGCGACACATTCCAAGGCAACCAGACTACAATGGATTTCCTTGTTGGCTTTCCAGGATTTCTCTATCCGGATGGTCTGGTGCCGGGAACAACGTATTACTGGCGAATCGACGAGGTCAACGACGCGGATCCAGACAGTCCGTGGAAAGGTGATGTCTGGAGCTTTAGCGTTCCGCCGAAGACGGCATACCAACCCA